>CAZOUN010000005.1:0-65559 GCA_964582965.1 uncultured Anaerolineales bacterium
AATGAAAGAAATCGAGCCGCCAATCCAGTTGATTTAGTGGGTATTTCCTGGTGCAACCATGGTGCAATTGGTAGGGAAAGGATGTTCACCATCGCCTTCCAATTCGAAGTCAGACGCCAATAAGAATTGTTATCGAAACCATTCTTAGCTCAACCAGAACAACAATATTATTCTAATCTAATACAGAGAAAATGATTTCCATGCTGGATATTACAAATTCCATGGTTTTGACTTCAAAGATCATGTCGGTAGCCAGTGGTCATTCTCCTGTCCCACATTTCGGACAGCTGTTTATTGGTTCCTGGGAATCAACAGCGATCTCCTCGGCACAATTCAAACAAAGGTGGAGGGTGTCATTCTCGATTCACCGAGACAGACCTTCGTGGTCTGGATGGTAGGTGTATTTCTTTTGCCGCCCTCGTCTATGTAATATGGATTACTATAATCAGGATTGAGTTCTCCTAATAGGACTCAATCCATTCTTTCTTTTAATTATTTATTCTTAGCAGCTGGGACACCACCAGCCTTCTCAGCATTTTTGACAGCGCTCAGGATCGCTTCCTGATAGGCGATTGCAGCATAAGCGCCAACAATATTCAAATCCATCTCCACCTCACCGCTGGAGAGAGCAAAAACGGTATCTCCATCCAACAGTGTGAAAGCTGGGCGTATGGTGCGGGCCAAACCGTTATGAGCCATCTGGGCCACACGGGTGATCTTTTCTTTATTTAGTTTCACATTGGTCGCCACCACGCCAATCACGGTATTCGCCGGGCCTGAGGAAAATCCCATCACTTTTCGGCCAACAAATGATTTCATCACTTTAACAGTATCCGCATACCCTTTTATCCCCCGGGCTCCGGCAATGATCTCACCGCTCTCCGGATCTACTACATCACCAAAGGCATTCACAGCCACAATGGCCGCTACTTTTCCGCCCCCACCCAGATCCACACTGGCAGTTCCAATACCGGACTTGGTTGACATTTTTGGAGATAGCACTTTTCCAACCGTTGCCCCAGTACCTGCTCCCACATTGCCTTCCGCCGGTGGATCTCCGGAAGCATTCAGGCAGGCCTGATATCCCATCTCTGCATCCGGACGTACATTAGGATCGCCTATACCCAGATCAAATAACACAGCGGCAGGCACAATGGGTACGGTAGCATAACTTGCATCGAAACCCATTTTATTCTCTTCACAGTAACGCATCACCCCTGTAGCAGCGTCCAACCCAAAAGCTGAGCCGCCGGTTAACAAGACAGCTGTTACCTGGTTCACCAGGTGCGTGGGATGCAATAAATCAGTTTCCCTGGTGCCGGGTGCGCCGCCCCGCTGGTCCACACCACCCACCGTATTAGGGGGGCAAAGGATCACGGTGCAGCCGGTTAATGCATCCATGTCCTGGGCGTGGCCTACTTTGAAACCTGGAATATCAGTAATACTGCCCATTTATTCTCCCTCTTGGTATTTCTAAATATTAAGTCAATTATGACAAGGTGACTTGGGGACGGGGGGACTTGGAGAACAGATCACCTCGTCTCCCAGTCTCCCCGTCTCCTCATCCCCCAGTCTCCCGCTCTACCCGTCTCCGTGTCTACCAACCGCTTGCATTGAAGGTTGTCCGCAAAAGGACATCCCGCTCCCCCGCGGTCATCGGCCTGGCCCGGGCATAATCAACAAACTTGATCGTCAGCAGCTCAGTGCTGATGTGTTTACCATTATAAAATATATGGCGGTCTATGAATGCAGATGCTGTATGAGGTGGGATCTCGTAAATTTGGTCAAAAAAGAGGTTGCCCAGACCGTGATGGATAAACGCATCATCCCTGATCTCAAACGCCTGGGGTTGATGGGCCTGACTGCCACTGACAATCACCGCGCCAGCACTGGCCATGGTCCGGGCATCGCGGATCTGGTCCGGCTGTGCCAGGTAGGTATAGTACTCAAAATGCTGGAATGTTACTATCGGCTGATACCCCTCATCACCTAGATCTTGGATCTGCCCGGTCATTTTGGGAAAATCACAGGCAACCGCACCAGGATAGCCTACATTTGCCGTAGCATACCCTCCTCCCTTGGCATTACATCCCAGGAAGGCTATCTTATTGCCATTATGTTCAAACAGGACCGGTTCCTGGGCATCTGCGCGATCAGCACCACCGCCATAATATGGCCAGTCTCGCTGGTTATACAACTCCAGGGTATATAACATGGCTTCAGGACCTTGGTCCCCAAAATGATCCCCCGTCAGTTCTACTACATCAGTACCAATCGTATCCATCAGCTCAATATAACGGCTGTCACTGCAAAAACGAAGGCCTTTCTGGCTCGGATCAGGATAGGCGCAGCCCTGTGCAAAAGGAACCTCATTGCTGATATGCAGGATGTCAGCTTCAGTCAGGTATTGCAGAATATCCCGGGCAGGATAATTAATTCCTTCTAGTTCCATAGTCCAGGCAGTAGCTCTAACCAGGGCGGTAACGCCAGTCAATACTACACTGGTGAACTTATTTTGGTCCCGATTGCTTGAAATTTCCTGGAAGATGTTTGGGTCGAACCCAACTGCTGAGATCGGTATAGAAAGGCCATATGAACCCGGATTAAATTCCTGATCTAGCGGTGAGATTCCACCTACTTCCAGCACTTTCCAATCCGGGGTCAATTGATCAAAAGGCAAAATCGCCAGAGAGGGCCGGCGAGACCATGCCTCTTTAGAAAGATCATCCGGGTTTATGATCGCAACCGCGCTGGACTCTGGGTCACCCCAGTGAATTGCCAGGACATCACGGGTTTCCTGCGATAAGAATATCGGCTGATTAAGCCCAAGAGGATTTTTACCTCCCTGCCAGGCAGATTGGAGGCTTTCCAGGGTTATTCCATCGGCTACAGTCGGAAAGGGAACAACCGCAGCGAAAACCCAATATATGATCGGGTTTTCGTCACCAAATATGAGGGTCGTGGCAGCATCTTTCTGTTGATCGGTTATCTGCAAAAAGTCCATGCCCGCTAACTGAGCCAGCAAGGATTCAGGAAGTTCCGGTTCGATCCAAACCAGGTCGGGTTCAAAAGTGGGTGTTGCTACCGAAGGAGAAAAGAAAGTGGCAGTCGGCTGGACCTCTCCCAAAGGCGGCAGATAGGGAGTGATTTGTTCATCTGCAATCCAGGTAAGCTGATCACCTTTTAAGAAAAAGGCAGCAAAAAAAACCACCAAGATCAGGAAGATTATAAGAATGATCCAGAGAGTTTTATTTTTCATCAAAAACCGGCAATCCAGACCCGTGCTGATAGTCAGTCCGGGTCAGATTATTACTTAAATGGCCAGGGATCAGGAAAATAATCCACCCCGGTCAGTCAGGATTGTTTTGATCTTATCCAGAGAAATCAGTGCGCCTTCTTCAATGTCGCCCAATTCTTCCAGGATCTGTCCTTTTATTTTATCGTTATCCAGATCGGACAGGTTTATGCGAACGTTATAAGCAGCGCTGTTTACGGCAGCAATTGCCAGATTCACAGCCGATCCAGCATCCGTGATCGCATTTATATTCCCCAATTGAGCTGCTTCCAAAGCCAACTCAGCAATTCTGGAGGATTTTTTGGCAGCCTCCAGAGGAACCTTGGCAGCCAGCAGGGTTGCTTCCTGAATAGCTGCAGCACGCGTAGTATCAGAATTGGGTTTTCTATAAGCGGCCATGACCTTATCAAAAGCATCCGAATCTTCTGTTACGCCGTTTGTGAGATCACTTCTGAGGAGTTCTGATTCTTCCAGGATCTTGGACATAGCAGCCTCTGCTTCTGAATATCCTTTCTTACCAATAGTCAATCGGGCCACCATCGAGACCAGGCCCGCTGCCATCGCTCCTGCATAAGCCGCCGCTGAACCCCCTCCCGGAGTGGGTGTTGAAGCAGCCAAATTATCAATAAAATCAGCTGACCCGCTTTCCCCGATGATTTGAGCCATTTTCCCTTCCAGAACCTGGTCCGCAGAAAACAGATCCATTTGTGTATACCAAACAGCAGTATCTACCATGGCCGCCTGGGGAATTAACCCCACCAGTTCGCTGTTGTGAATGCCTACACCATAACGTTTCGCTTCCCTTCGAATGGTTTCTACAACCAGCGGAAGTGGGGTCTTCTGAAAATTGGTCAAATTCATAGAGACCTGGGCCCGACCTTCAACTGTCATACCGAGGGCTTTTACGAATCTCAAACCCCCGGAGGAATGGCGAACCGTCCGGGCGATCTTGGTAGCGATCTCTTCATCATCCGTAGTCAGGTTGACATTATAGGCAACCAGGAATTCCCGCGCTCCGATCACAGTGGCTCCAGCAGATCCGAGTTCAGCGGGACCTTCATCTGGGACACGCTCCGGATTTGATTTGACATCTGTTTTTAAACCTTCGTATTCACCCCGGCGAATTAGCTCCAATCTTTTTCTTTCAGGACGCATGGCGGCCGCTTCATAAAAATAAACCGGTATATTTAGTTCCTGGCCTACCCTTTTCCCAACTCTGTGGGCCATATCAACGCATTCATCCATAGTTATATTAGATATCGGCACAAAAGGAACCACATCAGTAGCTCCAATACGAGGATGTTCTCCACTGTGCTCCTCCAAATCGATCAGTTGAGATGCTTTTTTGATCATCTGAAAGGCAGCTTCTTCAACAGATTTGGGATCTCCCACAAAGGTGATCACGCTGCGGTTATGATCGGCATCGGTATGCATATCGAGGACATAGACACCGGGGACGTCTGAAATGGACCCTTTGATAATTTCCAGAACATCCTGTCGGCGACCTTCGGAAAAATTCGGTACACATTCAACGAGAGCGTTTGACATAATTACCATCCAGATTCTAAGTTTTCGTGTGGATATATTATAACTCTCAGATCTGGAATTATCTTCAGTGAAAAGATTGGAAAATATTGCAAGCATTGGTAAAATCCTGATGTGAAAATCCAAATAATCAAAGATCGGTCAGCCCTGGAAAAATACTTCCGCCTGGATCCTTCCCTGCATCTCTACAGCCTGGGAGATCTGGACGATTTTTACTGGCCCAGAATAACCTGTTATGGGACCCAGGCAGGAAAGGCATTGAAAAATATCACCCCCTTTTACCGGGGGGAAGATCTGCCAGTCTTGCTTGCATTTGGGGAACTAGACCTGGATTACCTCCAGCAGCTGCAGTCTCTTCTGCCAAATCAATTTTACGCCCACTTAAGTCCGGGATTGATAAAACATTTTTCTGACACCTATCAGATCGCAGAACACGGGGATTATTTCAAAATGGCTCTCGCTAACACCGATCCGATTACCCGAACTAACACCATAAACACATTTCGGTTAGCTGGAACAGATCTGGCCGAGGTTAATGAACTTTATGAGGAAAGCTATCCGAACAATGCCTTTGATCCACGCATGCTGGTGTCAGGGCAATATATTGGCATCCGCCACCAGGGCAGGTTGGTCAGTATTGCCGGTATCCATACCTATTCAGCCACCTATCGGGTGGCCGCCCTGGGAAATATTACTACCCATCCAGAATACCGCGGCCGAGGGTACGGCAAAGCAGTGACAGCCCGGCTTTGCCAGCTCCTGGAGGGAATAGTTGATTTCATCGGACTGCATGTAAAATGTGATAATATGCCCGCTCTTTCCCTCTATAAATCCCTTGGATTTCGTATATCTAGCATTTATGGGGAATTTTCGCTTCAAAAAGGGCCTAAATAGCTGATTTTCCCTCTAAAAATAACAGAAATATATAACTTTCTGAGGTTTAGAGGTTACAATAGTGTAAGAAGAACGATCATCCACTTCCTCGATAAAAAATATCTGATACAGGAAATCAAAGCAGATTCACTAAGTTTTAACTGAGGTTTACCACCTCATCAAAAAATCTGTTGGGCGGTTTTTAGGAATTAACGAACAAAGGAGATATTATGGCTTACGCACATACAAATGGAAAAGGTGTCACCTACTACCTGCACGGACGAACTCGTGTACTAAAAAGTGGAAAAGAATCAACCTTGTATTTCTTCGCCAAGGAAGTTAAAGAAGGCGCACTGGATGCAGTTCCAGCTGCTTACATGGTATCTGAAACCAAAAATGGTCTACCCGTACTGAAGAAAAAACAATAATTTAAGTAACCTGTAGTACTAAACCTTGTCAGCCATCAGCGATGAAAGTAGCCGCCCAACAACGGTGATCAGTTCTTTCCCGCCGATTTCAAAACTGACAAGGTTTTTTATTTAATCCTCTCAATCTTCATTCACCCACTGTAAGGTAGATTTTGATCTGTTCAAAAGTTGCCGGGCCTATGCCAGGCACCTTCTGAATCTCTTCAATTTTCGTGAAGAGCTGTTCCTCACGGTAGCTGATGATCTTTTCAGCTGTCACCGGCCCTATGCCTGGCAAGCCGATCAAGATTTCTAAAGAAGCCTGGTTGATATTTACCAAGGAAATCATTTCTCCACTCTCAGATATTCCTACAACACTCCCCATTAGCTCTGGAGAGTTATCCAATGAAGAGCTCCGGGCTGGAATGTATATATGACTCCCATCCTCCAGCTCTGCGGCCAGATTTACAGATCCAGGGCAGGCATTTTCCGCCAATCCGCCAGCTGCTTCAACAGCATCTACCACCCGGCTCTGGACCGAGAGAGTGTAAACACCGGGTGAGACCACGGCCCCATCGATATTGATCACAAGCGGGCGCGGTGTTGGAGCTGGCCGCAGCAAGACTGCTCTGCCAGGTCTGGGCTGGGAAACTAGCAATATCAAACCGGCACTTAACAAGCCAAATAGAACCCCGAGAAAGAGATCCTTAATTTTTGAGATCATAATGTTTGGTTAAACCTTTTTATTCCCCCTCGGCCAAACTCAGTCCGAGACGCTGCTCTTTAGGATCCAGATTAATGATCTCGACTGAGACCTTCTGGTTTTCCTCTAACACATCCCAAGGTGATACATCTTTCCCGTTCTCCCCCAGTTCCGAAACATGGATCAAACCATCCACCCCTTCTTCCAAGCGCACGAACGCCCCATATGAGACGATATTCTTGACCACCGCTTCAACGATCTGTCCCGGCTTATAACGTTCTGTTATTGTCTCCCAGGGGTTGGGACACATCATTTTTAAGCTAAGGGCAACCTTATTTTCCACACGGTCGATATTCAGGATATAGACATCCATGCACTCGCCCACAGCAACCACATCGGAAGGGTGCTCAACCCTACCCCAAGACAGCTCGGAGATATGGATCAACCCTTCCATCCCGCCCAGATCAACGAAAGCACCAAAATCGGTCAAGGTTGTGATAGTGCCGTGGATACAGGTACCTTCTACTAACTCGTCCAGTAATTTGATCCGGGTGCCAGCTTTTGCCTGAGCAGCCCTTTCAGAAAGTACTACTCGACAGCGATCACGGTCATATTCAATAACTTTAAGCTCTACAGTTTGTTGAAGGTATTCTTTCTTTTTATGACCAGCTAACAAGTGGGAACAGGGTACAAAACCATTGATCTTTTCTCCCTGGACAAGAAGTCCCCCCTGATTACAGCCAATCACATTCAAACAGACAATTTCATCCATTTGATACAAACGGTCAACATAATCCCAATCATTTTCCGAGAGAGAATTAGAGATCAAGGAAGAAATCATCTCTGGCTGATCGTCATCAACAACCAACCCTGATCCAATAATTAGATCTTCTTCCCCCTCAGACAAGGCTGCTTTCCACCATGAATCCCCCAAATCAGGGGGCTCTTCCGGAATAATGTGCAACTGATCCTCATGAACCATTAATATACCTTTATGAAATTAAGGCGTGCACAGTTTATTGTAACATTTTTCGGGCAGTTCCAGAAGAATCTTTCACATCTTCCCGAGCCTGTTTTTCCATTTCCAGGATGGTTTTAGCCACAACTTCTATAGCAACCTTCTGTTTGCGGTAAAGGTTCGCTTCTGACATAGCCAGACGCTTGGCGACATCTCGTACTTTTTGTCCTTTCAGGAATTTCATTTCCAGAATATTATATAAAACCCAGTCCAAAGTGAATCTTCTCGTACCTTCCGGTCTGATCTTTTCGATAGCTTCTTTCAATATTGCCCGGACCGCCTTGACGGAAATACCATCGTGTTTGTCAAGAGAATTTTGCACAATCTCTAGCTGCAGGAGCGGACTTTCTGATAGATCAGGTCCTCCCCAATAGTCCGATAAAGCGTCCTTTACCCATTGGGTCAGAGTTCCCTCATCCAGTGGAATTTCACCGGGACTCGCTGTTAACACACTTGTACTATCATAGCGAGCTGCAGCTCTCAGGCGCTGAATGCGGTTCATCTGCGGAGTTAGGTCCTCGATTGAGCTAAACACCTGCTGTTGGAAGTTCCTGTCCACCAAGGCCTGCTGGGCACGCTGGATCAGGATCTGGAAAGCTTCTCTTTGGTCGCCGTCAAGGATTTCTGACGGCGCCTCTACACCAACCAAACCAAGCAGTTCATCCGGTTTGTTGGCATTGAATAATGGTATGACCCAAAAATCTCCCCAGGAGAACAAATTGTAATTTCCGATTTGGTCCTGTTTGGAGGAAATATCCATGATCCGTTCGGACAGCTCATCTTCGTCAAAATCAACCTGGCCTCCAACATTCACCAGGAAATCCATTCCAATCGGATCCAGTGAGGCTGCAAAAGCTTTCGTTACCTGGAGCCCGTCACACATGGCTGCCAGAACTGATTCCAGGAATTGACTCAGGTCATCCAGAGTGAAAAGCCGTTCTTCAAGGTTTTGAAGCAAAGTCAGACTGTTCTTGCTTTCCCCAAACAGGAACCATCGTTCCCAAATTGGGGAGAACATGGTGATGAAATATTGCATCAACAGAAACGCACCGGCCATGACCACCGGAGCAAAAAACGACACTGGTTCCCCCGCACGACGGGTTAGAGTAGTCAAAGCCAGCACAGAACTTACTGTAACAGGACCCCGTAGTACCCATTTGATCAGCCGTCGCTTAACTACCCGGTCTGGCCAGGATACACCGAAAAAGGCCACTGCATAAGCCATGATTATGATTAGTCCCGAAACCAGGATATTGCTGACAACAGCAGTTAACCAGAAAACATAAGGATTCTGTGAAGCAAAGGTCGAACCAAATAACAAGTAAGGGAATGAGCCCAGCGCAGGTGCCAAAGCACCTCCGATCAAATATCCAATCCTCCTGCGGCCGGAGCTGGTAATAGTGCGATGATAAGCCCGTTGGAAGTTGACCCAGGCCCAGATCATGCTTAAAATATAAAAAGCAGTGAATACCCAGGTCAGGCTGGTCCTTTCCAGGTGGGGCGCAACCACTCCTTCTGTTACAAGGGGCCCGACCAGGATGTAGAACGGCACCATGATCAGGAATACAAATGAGATCAGGAAGGTAGCTTTAACCAGCTTCGTTCTGCGTCCCCGGGAAGGCCGGCCTGTAGTAGCCAGAATAGCATCTGACAAAAGAGCGTATGCAGCTGGAAGCATGATGATCCCCACCCATTGGATTTGATACCAGATCTCTATCCAGGTAGGTGAGCTGACTACCCCGGCAACTGACTCCCCCACAAAAACTACCACTACACAGCCCATAATAAAAGCAAATGAACGGGCTACCTTATCTTTTAAATTAAAGGATAAAGCGTATAGGAGCAAAGAAAATGCGGTGATGGAAATACCAGCTGCCAGGAGCTGGTTGATCGTTTGAAGTAAGGATAACAGGTTCATATGTATGAGGAAAAGAAGATCGCGATTTCCTGATCCCTGTAATATTGATCGTTATAACCGGAAAATTCAAAACCAAGCTTATATGCAAATTGAATAGCAGGATAATTCTTAGGTTGCATTTCCAGTGTCAGCCGGTGATAGCCCTTTCTTCCACACCAATCCTGGGCAGCCATCACCAAAGCACTGCCGATGGCGTTCCGCCTATGCACCCGATCAACTGCCAGATCCTTCACCCAGGCACTGGCAGGAGCTAACCCCATTTGAACGCTGATATATCCCCTGACGTATTCTCCTGCTTCAGCCAGGAGCAGCACATCCCGGGTTGTCCAATCATCCAATAGTTTTTGAGAACGGCGAGGATAATTGACATGGACCTCGCGAGGCAAACGAACTTCCCGAAACGAGACCTGGGTTTGGATATCAGTTAGATCCATGGTCATTTGCCAGACATGGCCAGTGGCATAATTGTGGTCCAGGGCGATCATCTTGGGGATATCAGTCGATATAGCAGGGCGGATATTGATCTTTGTCATAAGGGTTTCCCAGCCTACTCATTCATAAATTCTACATATAGATCAATCGCGCATGGTTCTTTTTGTACACCCTGATTATCAATCACTACCAGGCGCAGGGAATAGTTTCCGGGTTCCAACTGGGTAGTATCCCAGAAACCTAACATATCGTCGCTTTTCGGAGTATCACCTGCCTGGATCGTTAGCCAGGTATTGGTATTGGGAGATGAGATCTCAAATTTATAAAAACCGAAATTCGGGATATTCACAGTGCCTTCGATTTCTATGATCCCGCTCACAGTGGTGTTGTTTTCTGGATATGTGATCATCAATTCGTCGGGGACGCATCCTGCCAAGACTATTGCTGTCCCAGGTAATGTCGTTTCCTGAACCACCGGAACATCGGTTTCATCCACAGGTGCTATGGTCGTGGTTGGTGAAGCCAATAAATCCAGCGTTGCCGTTGGTAAAGGATTAACATTGGGTATAGAGGGGATTATAAAAGAGACCAATCCAAACTCCGCGGTTCCCAGGAAAAGCAGAACAACCAGAAGTGCAGCGGAGCGATTCAATCGCATCTGGGCGCTCTCCTTTTCCAAACCGAAGGCCGCTGCCCTCAGCTCTTCCCAAGCCAGGTAGAACTTCCTGATATGCCAGACAGTGAATCCGCCAATGAAAATATAGATCAGGTATTCATATTCTTTGAGGTACTGTAATAACTCGTTCATTGATGTATGGTGTTTTTACAGAGGAGACCAAATTCTCCACAATTGAAAATCATAATTAGGTTTAGAAAGGATATTATATAACTCTCAGAACACCCCGGATCAAGTCCATCATCTTGGGGGCTAGGATCAAACCTGTTTCGATCACCTCTTCATGAGTAGTTTCTGCTTCCCCATAAAGATTGGAACTATTTGTTATGCCAGAAATCCCCAAAACCCGTTGGCCGCCATGAATGGCAACAATTACTTCCGGCACAGTGGACATTCCCACTGCGTCCACTCCTGCGCCGGCTAAAAATCGCAAATCGGCCGGTGTTTCAAAGGTAGGGCCAGACAAACATACATAAACACCTTCATAAAGAGTAAGTCCCTGTTCTTTGGCAACCCCGCGGGTGATTTTGATCAATTCCCGGTCATAAGGTTGGCTCATATCCGGAAATCGAGTGCCGAACTCATCCAGATTAGGTCCCCGAAGAGGATTTACACCTGCCATGCCAAGGAAATTCAAGTGATCAGTGATCAGCATCGGGTTCCCGGGAACAAAATCCTGGTTTATCCCCCCGGCCGCATTGGTAACAATTAAGGTCTTGATACCCAGTCGCTGCATAACCCGGATAGGCAGAGTCACCTGACTCATTTCATATCCTTCGTAGTAATGGATCCGGCCATTCATCACCAGCACATCTTGTCCTTCCAGGTTGCCGATAACCAGTTCTCCCGCATGACCTTCTACCGTGGAGATCGGCCAGCCAGTAAGATCGTGATAAGGGATGATAATGGGGTCCTCAATAGATTCCGATAACGGCCCCAGGCCAGAGCCCAGGATCAGGCCAATTTCTGGCTGAATTGATATCCTGGATCGAATTTCATCCGCAATTCGGTCCATATCCTCGATTGTATATTTGGTCTTCATTATTGTTTATATCCTTGAATAAACTATTCAAAAAGAACGTTTTTATTATAACATCTGGCAATTGACGCCTTTCTGATAGCGGTTTTTAATCATTCAGACAAAGATTTCCTTGAATCCAGCGATCACATCTTCTATGTCCTCATCTGTGATCCATAAATGAGTGACCAGCCTGATCTGCCGTTCTCCCTCAATTCCACCCAATATTCCCTGTTCTTTTAATTTGGCTTTCAATTGGACTGCGTCAAATGGAACCTCGGGTTCCAGATTCAAATAAACCATATTAGAGGGTGGAATTTTGTCCATCAAGCTGATACCTTTAACTTCCACCAATCCCCTGGCAAGCAACCGCACGCGTCTTTGGTCTTCTTTTAGCTGGGATATATTATTCTTCAGAGCATAGAAGCCTGCTGCTGCCACCAGACCAGCCTGGCGCATACCTCCGCCAAGCATCTTGCGAATCCTTCTGGCTTTTATTATGAATTCTGTATCGCCACATAAGATCGATCCAACCGGCGCGCCCAGGCCTTTGCTAAGGCAGAACATTACCGAATCTGCCGGCTGAACTAAATCTGCAGGATCCACATCCAGGGCTGCAGCAGCATTAAAAATCCTTGCTCCATCCAGGTGAAGTTTCAGTTGATGGTCCCTGGCGATCCCCCCTACAGCTTTGGTGTATTCCGCTGTAAGGGCTACCCCACCGCACATGTTGTGGGTATTTTCCAGGCAGATCAAGCGTGTCCTGGGATGATGGATATCATCGTAGCGTATAGCGTTTTTAATATCTTCAAAATTCAATGTGCCATCCTTCTGATTAGGGATTGTATGAGAATGAATCCCTCCCAGAGCTGCTGCACCACCGGCTTCATTCAGGAAGATATGGGCTTTATTTCCAAGAATGATCTCGCTGCCGCGCTCACAATGGGTCAGAACAGCAGCCAGATTGCCCATCGTTCCAGAAGGGACAAAAAGGGCAGCTTCCTTACCCAGTAGTTTGGCTGATTCAGCTTCAAGCTGATTAACTGAGGGGTCTTCTCCGTAAACATCATCCCCCACTTCGGCTTTGGCGATCACTTCCCGCATTTCTGGTGATGGCAATGTAACTGTGTCAGAACGAAGGTCGATCATTATTCTATACTCCTGGCTAATCTTCTGTAAATTGATTAAGTATGCCTTTCAGGTCCGCTGCCAGGGGAGCTTCAAAACAGTGTTTATCTTCTTCTCCCGGGATCACGATAGACAACCGGAAAGCATGCAAAAATTGGCGTTCAACCGGAATTGAGGGGTTTTTTCTACCGTAAACAGTATCACCTACTACTGGGCAGCCCAGAAAACTTAAATGGACCCGGATCTGGTGCGTTCGCCCAGTCATGATCTTTACGCTTAGATAAGTATGTTTAGGATATTCCCCCAGGGTGAAATATTCACTGATGGCTTCCCTGCCATCCCTTTCCAGGGCCGGGGCCATCCGCTGGCGGTATTTTGAATCCCGGCCAATGGCTACTTCTACCCGTCCGTTAGGAGTTGGAGGGCGTCCATCCACCAATGCCAGGTACTCTTTATCAACCTGCCTCTCCCGAAATTGGTCCTGAAGGAATTGATGGGCCCGATCATTTTTTGCTAATAAGATAACTCCCGAGGTATCCTGGTCCAGGCGGTGCACCAACCCGGGGCGCTTCACACCTCCGACACCTTCAACTTCCGGGGCGTAACCCAATACTGCTTGCACCAGGGTGCCAGTAGGGTGTCCCAGGGCTGGATGAACCACCATGCCAGCCGGTTTGTTCACAGCGATCAGATCATCATTTTCGAAAATGATATCCAGGGGGATATCTTCTCCTTGCATTTCTGTCTCTTCTGCTTCGGGAATGATGACTACGATCTCCGTTCCTGGACTGACCCGTTCAGCTTTTTTATATACTGGGAATCCATCAATTGAAACTCCCCCTGCGGTAATGATCTTTTGGATGTAGGAACGGGAATGTCCTTCCAGTTCATCGGCCAAAAATTTATCGAGTCGGAGTTCTTTATCAGACAGGTTCTGAAAAATCATCGGATCTTGTTTCATCTTGAGATTTTCTCTCCTCGATCCACATCCCCACAAGCAAAACAACCACACCCATGGTAATGCAGGAATCGGCTACATTAAATACAGGAAATCTTCCTACTGAGATAAAATCTGTCACAAAACCTCGATAAAGGCGGTCGATCAGATTACCAGCCGCACCGGCCATCTGCAGAGATAAAGCGAGGCGGAAGAAGAAATCACCTTCCGGGATCATAGGAAAATAGATTACGATTAAAGTGATGATAACAAAAGCCAGGACCACAAAAACGCCGTTCATGCCCTGGAATATGCCAAACGCCGCACCGGTATTGTGCCAATTGACCAGCCTGGCATAGGGGGCCAGCCATTCCCATGGCATCCACAGCTCATTTAATGCTAGATTATTCCTGATCCAGGTCTTTGTCAGCTGGTCGAGAGCAACTAGGAAAATAACAATAGGCAGTAAAAAAGCATAGGCTTTGAGATATTTTTTCAATAGTTCCTCCCCAAAAGGTTAATTATCCCATTTTACCGTACAAATCGAGCAGAACTCAATCCCGGCTGAATAAATCTTCTTTTTTTTGCCAAGGCCAGGGTATCAAGTTATTGAATATGCGGATTATCCCATGAGATGAGGTTAAAATACATGCTATAATTTTCGAAAGAAATTAAAAAATGAACCAACTAGTGCTTGTTCTCAACGGCAATTACGCACCGATTAACGTCTGCTCCACACGCCGGGCGATGTGCTTGATTCTGGTTGGCAAAGCCAATATGATCATGGACGGCCGCGGAGTAGTACGAACCGTGTCCAGGACCTACCCAAAACCATCCATTATCCGCCTCCATACCGTTATAAAACGGCCCCGACCCAGTGTAAAACTCTCCAAACAGGAAATTTTCCGGCGAGATCAATTCAAGTGTCAGTATTGCGGACAAGGTTCCCGAGAATTGACAGTGGATCATATCCTGCCCCAACACCTGGGCGGCGAATCCACCTGGACTAATCTTGTCACAGCTTGTGCAGCCTGCAATCATAAAAAGGGCGGTCTCACCCTGAAACAGTCCGGATTAAAATTGCGCAAAAAACCGAAACAACCACCGGGGTCCGCGATCTATCTATTCAAAAAATACATCAATATTTATCAGGATTGGGAAACTTACGTTGAGGGGTGGTAGGGTCCTACTCCCCCTTAAACTCGATCTCCATAAAATCTTCCGCCAGGAAAACATCCCCGGGAAAGGTTTTTTTTGCGTCGCCGAGTGTTGATTCAGGACTGATCACCTCTGCAGAAGGATAGTGGATCAAGTAAAGTGCCTTCACTCCGGCCTGTGATGCGATCTCTCCTGCCTGCGACGCGGTGGAATGGTGAAAGGTAGTCCCGGCAGCTTCATGGATCAACACATCTGCATCAGCCGCCAATCTTACTGTTTCAGGAACCGGAATTGTATCCGCAGAGTAGGCAGCTACAAACTTACCACCCATGTATTCAATCCGTATCCCTAAAGTGGGGATCATATGTTGAACAGGGGAGCTGAGGATCTTGAATTCCTGGTTGTCGAGCACCACTGTCAGCTCATCCTGCGACAAGGTATGAAAATATACCGGATAGATGCCAGTCCAATCCTGCCAGCCAAACAGATCCATCATCTTTTTAGCCCGGGTAATGGCATGTTCACAACCATGAATATGGAATTCCTTTTCTCTGCCCAGGATCCACATATCCATGATCAAAGTAGCAAGTCCTGATACATGGTCAGGATGAAAATGGGTGATGATCAGGTCACTGAGATCTTTATAGTCAATCCCGGCGTCCTTCAAGCGCATAACAGGACGGGAACTACAGTCCACCAGGATAGAGGATTCCTCTCCCTTGAGAACCAGGAAGGAATTTTCGTGGTCTTGATAGGCCACTGCGCTTGCAGTGCCCAGGAATATCAATTTCGCCATAAAGATATCTCTCCCTTACCCGCCAAAGAGCGCCAGGGCAATCCGTGGTGTGATGTATACCTCCAAGAAAGCTGCCACAACAAGCAATGGAATGACCAGGAACACCATCAACCTAGACCAATCAGCTAATGTCCTGATCCAGGCTTCGCCGATAGTGAAATTCTTATTTGGAGTCACAAGTGTTAATCCCAAGCGAATGATCAATGCTCCTGTCAAAAGAATAGCGGGGATCTCAAAGATTCCATGAGGTAATATAAAACCCGCCAGGAATAAGCCTGGTGACATGCCAGTCTGTCCCACTATGGCTGAAAAATAACCGACGATGCTAAATGGGAGGATCAATGCGATAATGCCCAAAACACCAAAGGAGAATATTCCCAACAAACTGTCCAGAGCAATAGCCCTCAAGTTATGTAGAAAGATAAACCCCACTCCCTGAACAGAGAAAAACCGGATCGGGCCAAATTCTTCGATCCCAGTTACTAATCCATCTTCCAGGTTTCCCCAATCAAGCAGCCCTGCCGGAATAGGAAAGACATCCGCCTGAGAGATACCCACAAATACCGCTCCCAGGGTTATTAGTAGAACCAGGACCAGGGCCCATTTAAGTTCTTTAAGAATGCCCCAGACATTCACCCGCCACCACTGCCAGGGAGAGCCTTTTTCTCCCCGGAATGCATCGCGAAAAACCTGCCAGGCCCATTTCAAATTTAAAGAATCCAATTCCTTACCCAATAATTCTTCCCGGTTAAAATGGGCGATACCAGTCCGAATCAACAGCCAGGCAATAATAGCCTGACCGAAGATCGCCCACCATAAGACCTCATATTTGGCCCAGAACATGATCATGCTTTCCCCAACCAGGAGCAGGGCCATTGGAATGATAATAAAAGAAGCCAGCAAATTTGCTGCTCTTACTGATGTAGTTTGGGATGAAACCACCACAGCGCCGCTGACCATTACCAGGGATTGCACGACTGCCAAGCCAATCACCTGGATCAATAATGTGATATCGGGTGCCCAACCAACCTGGCGGTAGACACCGATCAGGTATACAGCAATACCCAGAAAACTGCCAATTATAGGCGGGAACATTACTGCCATTAACTTACCGAGATAAAGCTGAACATCTGTCAGCGGGCTGCTGAGCAAGGGTTCAATACTCCGTCTTTCTTTCTCGCCAACAAAGCTCTCCAGAGCTATCACCAGGGAAACCGAGATCGGGAAAAACCCCACAACCATCAATAAAAAGGGGATCAAGCGGTCGGCGATAATGGGAGCGCCATACTTACCCACGAAATCGACTGCCTGCTGGGCTGTGAAATTCATCAAGCCCGGGAAGAAGACCGTCAGGATAATGATCGGGGCAATTATGCGCCAATCGCGGAACTGGTCCCGCACTTCTCGGCGGGTGATTATCATGGCTTTCCGTAAATCAGTCCACATCTCCCCCTCCCATTTTTGTGGTCTGGTTGACTGCCTGCAGGTAAACTGATTCCAGGCTGCGTTGGATTTCTTCCAGTTTGACCACGGCGTAGCCGGTCGCAACCATATTCTGAACTAATAACGGATTGGTTTGCTGAGCATTCTCTACTCTGTAAGAAAACCAATCCTTTCCTTTTTTTGTAATCTCCACTTCTGATGGCAAAGGTAATGTTCGGCCATCCAGATCTTCTGCCATCTGGATCCGGTATTCACCCGGGCCCAGGAGCTGCTCCTTTAATTCTGAGGCTGTACCATGAGCGATGATCTGACCAGTGCGGATAATTGCAATAGAATCTGCCAAATCTTCTGCTTCTACCAGATTGTGAGTACAAACAATGATGGCCCGGTCTTCCGAGCGAAGGGTTTTAATCGCATTTCTCACCAACCGGGCGCTGGCAGGATCCATGGCTGATGTGGGTTCATCCAATAATAATACGGGGGGGGTGTGTAATAAAGATCTAGCCAGGGATAGTTTTTGGCGCATACCTTTAGAAAATTTTCCGATGCGGCGATCTCTAGCATCCAGTAGGTCGAATTTATCCAGCAAATGCAGAATTCGATCCTCTCTCTGTCCATCTGGCATATCATAGATCTTGCCAAAAAAATCAAGGTATTCCACCATGTGCATCCGGTCATACAATCCGTGGTCCTCCGTTAACACACCCACAGATCCCCTCACTTTTTCCGGATCTTCCGACACATCAAAACCTGCCACACGGGCTTTCCCACTGCTGGGCCGTAATACCGTGGTTAACATGCGCACCGTCGTGGTTTTACCCGCGCCATTGGGACCCAGCAAAGCCAGGACTTTACCAGCCTCTACGTGCAGACTGACACCATCAACGGCGCAGAAATCCTTGAAATATTTAGTTAGATTTTCGGTTAGGATCATACCTGTTCATCTACTCCAGATATCGTTATCTGGCGATTATAAAACAGAATACTGGCGGTGATAACCACTACCAACATTGCAGTTTGGTTAAGATTGATCCCTTGCCAGCTGGAAACATCAAGGCGCAGGAATTCAAGTCCAATCCTACCCACACCATAAAAAATTATGTAAATCAGGAAAAGGCTGCCAGATCTAAGCTGTTCCTTATACTTCCTACCAATCCAGAGGATGAATAACATATTCAGAAAACTCCAGATAGCTTCATATAAAAATAAAGGGTGATAGGTCGCAAACTCAGTATAACCGGGCATCCTATGCTGGAGGTCGATGGGTATTGCCCAGGGTAAGTCACTTGGCAAGCCATAAACTTCCTGATTGATGAAGTTACCCCAACGGCCAATCGATTGGGCTAACGCTAGTCCCGGGGAAATGATGTCCAGCCAATCATTTAATGGGGCTTCCCTCTTCCTGGCGAAAATCCAGAGAGCCACCCCCCCTCCTGCCATTGCACCAATGATCCCTATTCCACCTTTCCAGATAGCAATGGCTTCGAGCAAATGGGTCAGATAATAGCGGGTGGTAATGCCATGTTCTACCATTGACTGCGGAGGAGAAAGTATATGCCAGATGCGGGCACCCAGAATAGCTCCCACAAAGACCCAGGGCAGAGCATCAATCAGGAAATCCATCGATTTCCCTCGCTTAACCGCGCGCCTCCAGGTCAAAATCAATCCCAATAACATCCCTAACAGAATCAGTAAGGCGTAATAATGGATGGTAAATGATCCCAGTTTAAAACCAGTTGTCATTGTTATACCTCAAAGAAGAGAATGAGTTTAAACAGATATTCACCGACTAGAAATTTCCCCCGAATTCCTCATCGGAAGCAATGAACACTTCCCGCTCAATACCACTGCCCTTGGATGGGCCAACATAACCCAGGGCTGATAATTCATCCATCAGGCGGGCGGCCCGGGGGTATCCAATGCGTAATTTCCGTTGGATCAAAGACGTAGATGCCCTATGAGAATCTCGTACAATCCGGAAAGCATCCTTTATAAGATCATCATATTCGTCCAATTCAGCTTTCTCATCAATTGTCTTTTCCCAGGGTGGGATTATCAACTCTTCTGGTTCAATACCAGATATATCCCTCCAGGATTTGATCACCCGATCCAGTTCTTCCGAGGTCACCCAGCAGCCTTGTGTCCGAACAGGACTGGAAGATTCAGGAGAGAGATAAAGCATATCGCCGTTTCCGAGCAAGGATTCAGCCCCGTTCATATCCAGAACAACCCGGGAGTCTACTGAAGAAGCCACCGCGAATGACATTCTGGCTGGGAAATTAGCTTTGATTAAACCAGTGACCACATCCGTGCTGGGGCGCTGGGTTGCAACTACCAGGTGTATGCCAACCGCTCGGGACATCTGAGCCAGGCGCACCAGGGTGAATTCTGTCTGAGATGGGGCCATCATCATCAGATCCGCCAATTCATCGATCATCACCACAATGCGGGGCATGATCTTCTCGTCTTTCTTTTTCCGGATCTTGTTATTATAGGTATCAATGTTGCGGGACCTTGTTTCGTCCAAAACCTGGTAGCGGCGGTCCATTTCTCCCACAACCCAGTGCAAGACACCCAGTATCCGCTCTAGATCGGTCTCTACCTGCCCGAAGAGGTGCGGCAGTCCATTAAATCGAATCAGCTCGACCATTTTGGGATCGATCATAACCAGCTTCAGTTGTTCCGGCGTGTTGTTCATCACCAGGCAAGTTGTTAAGGAAGTAATGCATACCGATTTTCCTGATCCTGTAGTACCAGCGATTAACAAGTGGGGCATACTGGCCAGGTCAGCTACAACAGGCTCGCCAGAAACATCGCTACCTAACGCAATTGCCAGTGGAGAATCCACTTTATAAAAGGCTTCAGACTCCATTACCGAACGCAATGTGACGAGGAATGATTTTTCATTTGGCACTTCAATGCCAACATATGATCTGCCCGGAACCGGAGCTTCTATTCTTAATTGAGTAGCAGACAAGGCCAGGGCCAGATCGTTCTTAAGGGAGGTGATGCGTGATACTCTCACCCGTTTCCTTTCCTCGTCAGCTTCGTCATCCGCACCGTTCAAATAGCCAGGTTTTACCGCAAACTGGGTCACGGTCGGCCCTACCTGGAATCCCACCACCTGGGCTGGAATCCCAAATTCAGCCAGTGTTTTTTCAATCAGCCCCGCCGAAGTATTGATATGTCTTTGATTGGGTTTAAATGATTTCCCAGAAATCAGAAGGTCCAGGGATGGAAGAGTGTTATCCCTTGGTGGCAACTCTACCGGTTTGTCATTCTTGACATCCACTTTAAATTGTTTCCGGAACTCTGGAGGTACTTTTGGGGTCCGTTTAATAGAAGTGGGTTTATCTGGTAAAGACCCAATTGAGGGTCCTTCTTTTTCTCCCATCACTCTTTGATCCAACCTGGATGACAGGGATGGTTCCCTCATCAAGTCCAGCTGTTCTTTTACCCGTTCGGTAAAACCGAATCCGATTACACCGGCAATGAAAGCAAACAGGAAAGCCAAGATCCCGGTTGGAATTAAACCAATCAAGCTCGAGACCGCCTCCACCAATCCCCATCCCACCAAACCACCATCCAATCCTTCTCTTGCCCGGGTCAGTGAATGACCTCCGAAAACAGTGAACAGGGCGATCAGGGCGAAAATCGCAATTTCCAAAGCAAATATCCTGACCCAGATGACCGAATAAGGTTCACCAGCTTGTTTCTTTAACATCCAGATGCCCAGAACGATACCGGAAGCAACCACAAAGATACTCCCCCATCCCAGGCCAAAACGAATGAAATTGGTCCATTTTAATAATGCCGATCCAGCAACAAGGCTTGGCAGGAGAGTAGCGATCAATACCATCACAGAAAAAGCTATCAGCAGGATGCCAAATATATCCCAGCCATAATTTTTTGCGCGTTTCCAGATACCTTGAAATGACTTGCTTTGTTCTGAAAGCGAGTCCAAAATATCTTTGATATTGCGGGGGTCCTGATTATTCACCACAGAAACTCCTAGAATTTTTCCTCATTTTTTTGTGATGTTTGCCGGAAAGTTGCCAACCCAATCCCGGCTAAAATAAGTATAGCACCAATTATTTTCACCGCTGGAGGTGTCTCGTTCAGGAAGAAATAAGCCAGTATGGAGGATCCTACTGGTTCACCTAGCAAGTTCACAGCAACATAGCCAGTTGGCAGATATTTTAGCGACCAATTGAAGATAGAGTGTCCCAGCAGTTGTGGTATTAAAGCCAATAAAAGCAGCCAGAGGTATACCTTACCCGGATATACAGGGGGAATTCCATCCATGATCAGCATAGCAATTACAAGGAAAATCGCAGAGGCGCTGAAAACCAGGAAAATATAGGGTGCCAGAGAGATCTTGCTCCTCAGGTGTTTTCCGATCATCAAGTATGTTGCAGCTGCGACAGCGCCAAACAGGGCCAGGAAATCACCCAGGAGTGTTTGAGAGCCCAGACTTCCGATTACACCCTGGCAGCTAAGCCCTCCAGGCATCCAAGCACATACATCACTAAGAGCAATAACGATTCCACCCAGCAAAGCAATAACCATTCCAATGAAAGCGATCCGGGGTGTCTTTTCTCCCAGAAAGAAGGGTGCCAGCAGTGCGACCCAGAGCGGTGTGGTGGTCACGAGGACAACAGAACTCGCCACCGATGTATATTCAAGAGATGTGATCCAGGAGGCAAAATGAACAGCCAGTAAAAAACCCGCCAGCAAAGCGAATTTCAAGTCATCCCAAGTTAAACTCCTGATTTCGCGATTGTGTTTGATGAGAGTATACGGAAGAAGGATCAGGGCAGCCAATCCCATCCGAAAAGCTGCTATGGTGATTGAAGGGACATATTCTTGGGAGAATCGGATCAGCAGAGAAGCTGTGGATACTGCAACAATACCAACTGGGACAAGCAGGTGTGGTGCTACAGGATGGATAGCGTCCTTTTTCATGAAGAATGTAACCTCTTTCAGAAAAGAAAGTTTTCAACTGGTCAATTTTCTTGACAAAGAAAATATCGGGTACTACAATTCGTTTCTAGAGAGTTTATTATACAGTAGCTAGATAGTTATTAAGTTATACTCATTAAAACCAATTAACGTGGAGGATTATTATGACTCATGTAATCACAAGTTTCTGCTTGCACGACGGCAGCTGTGTGGAAGTTTGTCCAACAGAATGCATTGTGCCCGGGATACCAGTTGAAGAATATCCCAATTATTATATCGATCCAGAAACCTGCATCGATTGTGGTGCCTGTGCACCCGAATGCCCCTATGATGCCATTTATATGGAAGATGAAGTTCCTTCCGCCTACGAAGCCCACGGCGATGAGCGCATGAATATGCCGGTTGGTACTGAAGGTTATACTGAGGAATTTGATTCTGAGGATGTCAATGGTGTCACCTGGGCACTCAAGGCAACCCGCGTCCTGGATGAGGGTGAAGTTGTAGACCTGACCCCCGCCATTCAGGCCAACGAAGATTACTACACCGCCGGTCCCGGGTACGAAGCTTTAGATTAACGGTTTGTTTACTGTTATTGCTATAACCAGGACGACCCACCTTCCCAAAGATAAATCGACGATGTGGGTCGCCCTCTTTTCTGTAAATATAAAAAGAAGCCAGAACTGGCTTCTTTTTGTTTTAAACGAATAAAAACATGGATATCATCCCGAGCGCATGCGAAGGATCTATTCACATCACCACCAAATAATCTCTGCTTTTCAAGCCCTGCTTCCATAATCCGATGGCTTATTGGATTCTTCACTTCGGTCAGAATGACAATTTGTATTGCCCTACCACCCTGCAATCAGCCGCCAGATTTGGGCTGTGAAGAACGTGATCACAAAACCCATTACAACTGGCAAAAGGGATGCAATGGTAGTCCATTTGGCGCTGCCGGTTTCTTTGTAAATGGTGTAAATAGTAGTGCTGCAGGGATTGTGGATCAGGCTGAAAAGCATTAGATTCACACCAGTCAATAAGGTCCATCCTCCCTGGGTAAGTATGTTCAGCGTTGCCAATCCGGATTCCAGCTCGAACATAACGCCAGAACCTGCTCCAAATCCGTTCCCGCCTGTTACCAATACGGTTAACATCATAATGGTAGGAATGACGATCTCATTGGCCGGTATAGCCACGATATAAGCCACCAAGATCACTCCGTTCAATCCCAAGAGCAATCCAAACGGATTCAGGAAGTTGACCAAATGTTCCGCCAGGCTCACACCGCTAATCATCAGGTTGGCCGAGATCCACAAGATCATGCCGGCCGGGAGAGCAAAAACGATAGCCCGCCATAACACAACCAGGGTCCGGTCAATCATAGAGGTGTAAAGAGTTTGCAAGATGCGGGGAGGTCGGTAGGGAGGAAGTTCCAATGTAAAAGTCGATACTTCTCCCTTCAGAATCGTTCTTGATAAAGCCCAGGAGACACCAAAGGTCAGCAGCACCCCCAGCAAGGCGATTGCAACCACAGAGATAGCGGATATCAATCCCCCCAGGTAAGCGGGGACCATCGTTCCGATAAAGATAGTAGCAATCAGGATCTGGGTCGGCCAGCGCCCGTTGCAGAGTGAAAAGTTATTGGTGATGATAGCGATCAGCCGCTCCCGGGGACTGTCAATGATCCTGGTGGAGATCACTCCGGCAGCGTTGCAGCCAAACCCCATGGTCATGCTCAGGGCTTGTTTGCCATGCGCGCCGGCTTTACGAAAGATGTGATCCAGGTTAAACGCTACCCGGGGCAGGTAACCAAAGTCTTCCAGTAAGGTGAACAGCGGGAAGAAGATCGCCATAGGAGGCAGCATCACGCTCACTACCCAGGCAGTTGCCAGATATGCTCCGTCAATCAGAACGCCATCCAGCCACCAGGGCATCCCAATGCTGGCAGCGCCAGCCTTCAATAGAGGATGGACCTTATCGATTAGTAAGGAAAACAGCACACTAGATGGATAATTGGCTCCAGTGATCGTTAACCAGAATACAAAGGTTAACATCAAGATCATCAGGGGAAATCCCCACACTCTACTGGTAACCAGTTTATCAATAGTACGGTCCAGGTCAAAACGCGGTTTTTCTTCTGGATAAGTCACAGCCCGATCCGCGATCCGGGTGGCATCGGTATAAAGCGCTTCCATGGTCTTCTCATGGAAATCCACCCCGATATCCCAACGGAGATCCTGGGCTGATTTAAGGATTTTTTCGTAGTTTGGATTCATAAATACACCTGCTTAGTAATCAATTATTTTCTGATCAAAAGGCTGCCGATCACTGCGCAAACCCACTTTTATGAGAAACATGACTCGCGCTAGCACCATCTAGATCATCCCGCGTATATGTGAGGTCTCCCAATTCGCCATCTTCAACGGCCTGGATGATCCTTTCGTCACCATCAAGTAAGCGCAAGGCGACCCAACGAGCATTAGGCACCTCCGGAAATACTTCCTCGATTTGAGCAACCAGTTGGGATACTGCCCGGTCCAATTTGGGGTTGTCGTATTTTACGTGATAGGGTTTGGCAAGCGTTGCACCATCTGCAACCTCATGAATTGCGGCCAGCAGATCTTCCAGACCTTCGTCATAGCGAGCAACTGTTGGCACTACTGGGACACCCAGGTCTCGGGCCAGACGGCGGGGATCTACCTTCATTTGATGACGGTCCGCTTCATCCATCAAGTTTAGGCAGATTACAACCCGGTTGGTGATCTCAAGCACCTGGAGCACCAGGTTCAGATTCCTTTCCAGCCGGGAGGCATCCACCACAACTATGGTGACGTCCGGCTGCCCGAAGAGGATAAAATCCCGGGCGATCTCTTCATCCAGGCTGGTGGCCAACAGGGAATAGGTTCCGGGCAGGTCAACCAGTTTATAAAGTTTATCCGCATATTCAAAGCCACCTTCGGCCCGGGTTACCGTCTTTCCAGGCCAGTTCCCGGTATGCTGCCTTAATCCGGTCAGTGCGTTAAATACCGTGCTTTTGCCGGTATTGGGATTTCCGGCCAGAGCGACCACAAAATCCCAGTTATCCATATCCACACCCAGTTTCTTTAGGTTCGCCGCATGATGGACCGGACAGCTGGCGCAATCTGCGTTTACGCCTGCCAGGCCGGATCCTTCTTGTGGTTTTTTGTTTTTTTCCTGACCCATAGGATTTCTTCCTTTTTTTGAATTCCTACCAGTAATGGTTATCTCTGGTTCAATTTACCGTTTTTACCCTGATCTGCCGGGCCTGGCTGCTTCTCAAAGCGATCACCGAACCCCTGATCCTGTAAGCAGTGGGGTCTCCGCCGGGACTGACCATCTCAACATCGATCTCCGTACCTGGAATAATTCCTAAATCAAATAGCCGCCTACGCTCAACACCCCGGCTGAGAGAAGATATACCCGTGACCACACCGGACTGACCGGGCTGCAGGGAATCCAGGGGGACTCCCTCGATCTGATGATCATGGTTTTCTTCTGACAGGGGAACTACTGAGATATTAGCAGCCACGATCGGTGCCAGAACATGTTCCTGGTCAGCCGTCCAGAAGCGGATCCTATTTGCTGTGACCTCATCAACTTCTACAACCATATTAGGGTGCAGATCTTCGGCAATGATCTGCGCATAAATCACATCCGGTTCATCTTCAATATGAACGATTCGGGATAGAGTACCCAAGGCCAGGTCGGACAAGGGTACACCCCCATGGGACACCCATTCTCCGCGTCGGGTTGGAATTGGATCTCCGTGCGGATCGTGAGTGGGATGACCCAAACTGGCAGCCAGGCGGTTCACCTCTTCCTCGGAGAGTTTATGCTCCAACCGCTCTGCCTGCTGATGCCAATCTCTTTCTTCAAACCCGGTGCTGTCGGCCAAATAGCGTTCCCACATGCGGTGAGCCCGGACGATCTGGGTAGCGGTTCTTTTACCTGCGTCCGTTAAACTAAAACTATTTTCACTTAATTTCAATAACCCTCTTGACTGGGTCAACGCCAGGATTTCTGAGGCCTGGGCCAGGCTGGTAGAGAGTGCTCCAGCCAGGCTTTCTACGGTAGCAGTCTTCTGATTGCGCTCACATTTGAAGATATATTTCAAAGTGTCCTCTATCAGGACCTTCTCGGTTAATTCCTGCCTTTTCTGCAGCCTCCAAAACAACCCGGCCTGGGGCCAAAAAATCAGTCCTGCAACTCCCATTACACCAATACCGATCAATAAAGCAAATAGGGGGGTAATCATCATCACTCCTTATTCTCACCTGGATCCTGGGGTTCAACCTGGATCTGGGCTGTAACATTCGCTCCAAGAACAACTACCTCACCATCTCCCACTACTTTAAGACGGAGGTTATTATCATATGGGGAATAATCAATAATTTCAAATGAAGCTCCCGGAACAAGGCCCAGGGACTCTAAATAACGCAACAAACCTGGATCATCATCATTCACACTATGGACTTCGCCTGCCTGGCCGGGACGCAGATCTTGCAGAATACAGGTGTCAAGATCCGGCATTTCCAGATTGCGAGACGGAATTGGTTTTCCATGTAATCCCCGTTCGGGATTTCCAAGAACTGCTGCTACCCGTTCTTCAAATTCTTCTGAGATCACATGTTCCATCCGTTCTGCTTCGGCATGAACCTCGTCCCAGGAAAATCCCAGGATCTCGTGTAAAAATAGCTCCAATAATCGGTGGTGGCGAATGGTTTCCAGGGCTGCTTTCTTCCCTTCTTCGGTCAGAGCTACTCCCTGGCGTTTCACATAATCCAGCAGAGGAGGCTCTTCACCGGCTAACCGCTGGAACATATCTGTCACCGATGCTGGACTGACATTTAACATTTCAGCAATCTGCCCTGTCCCTACCCGCTGATTGCCAGCGGATAAGTCATATATGACTTTCAAGTAATCTTCTACTGTATCTGACAGCTGCCTATCCATTCCAACTCCATTTTTGTTATACTAAATCTTATTTTAGGCTAATCTAAATTTTTGTCAAGGACTAAAATCCCGGTTTATATAGTCTGAGACGGAAAATCCTCTAGCGTATGCATATATAAATATTTTTAATGGAATAATTGATATATTTTAGTTAATTATTGATTTATTCAATATATATGTTGACTTTTATAAACTTAATGCTACAATTGGAAAAAATTACTCAAAATTACAGGAAAACAAGTGTCTATGTTGAGCAAAATGAGATCCATCTACCAGGAATATCCAAAAACCTTCTGGTTGATCATGCTGGGCATGTTCATTGATCAGCTCGGTGGAGCGTTGATCTTTCCCTTCTTTGGGCTTTACATTACCTCCAAATATGGGGTTGGGATGACTGAAGTAGGTGTGATGTTTTCGATCCTGGCCGTATCCGGGCTGGTAGGTAGTCTGATGGGTGGTGCCCTAACTGATAAATTTGGCCGCAAGGTAATGATCCTTTTCGGTCTAGTGGTGAGCGCTGTCAGCACCTTGATGCTGGCTTTCGCACCCTCTTTGGATTTCATTTATCTGGCTGCTGTAATCGTCGGTTTGTTTGGCAATATGGCTGGCCCTGCCCATCAAGCCATGATCACAGATGTGCTCCCGGAGGACAAACGCATCGATGGATTTGGTATTCTGCGCGTGATTGCCAACCTGGCAGTGGCCATTGGTCCTGCTATTGGTGGATTCCTTGCAGCCCGCTCCTATACGATGCTCTTCATCATAGATGTCATCCTTAGCTCCATCACAGCTATCATTATCCTCCTGTTTGTGCCCGAGACCAAACCTGAAAAAGCACCCAGCGCAGATGGACAACCTCATCAAGAGCAAAGCCTGAGAGAAACCCTGGCAGGCTACTTCAAGGTTGCTAAAGACCGGGTCTTTATGGTTTACATACTGGCCTCGATCTTTATGGTGCTGGCTTATATGCAGATGAATATCACCCTGCCCGTTTTCTTAAGGGATGTACACGGATTGCCTGATTCAGGATACGGGCTGCTGTTGAGCATGAACGCCGCTATGGTGGTAATTTTCCAATTCTGGATTACTCGCCGAATTAAGAAATTTGCTCCCATGAAGATCATGGCCTGGGGCATGGTGATCTATGCTGTTGGTTTCTCCATGTACGGTTTTGTGTCAACATTCTGGCTTTTTGCCGTCGCTATGGTCATTATCACCATCGCGGAGATGCTGGTCTCACCCACCGGGCAGGCTGTTGTCGCCAAGTTGTCCCCCGAAGACATGAGAGGCAGGTATATGGCTGTTTTCGGATTCAGTTGGACCATACCCAACACTTTCGGTCCCTTACTGGCAGGCTTGGTGATGGATAACTACAACCCCAACTGGGTCTGGTATGGCGCTGGCGTATTTATGCTCATTTCCTCGGCTATTTTTGCCGGCCTGCAAGCGAAATCCGCTAACCGGTTTGTTTTTACCGACAATGCCGAAAACTCCCCCGCCCTAGAATCAGTCACCCCCTGAACCGTTGACCTGCCCGTACCTTTATGGCATAATCACCCCATCATATAGACAAAGGCTAGGATGAAAACGAGTAAGGCTGGAATTTACTGACAGCGAACCCGGAAGTGGTGGAAGCCGGGCCAGAAAACCAGCTTGAAAATCCTTTCGGAGCCGTGACCTGAACGCCGTAGGCTAATAAGGGATCCGATTCACCCCCGTTACCAGGGTGCGAGGCTAAACAATGAATGTGTTTAGATAAATTGTGAGCTCTCGCTGAGAGCCCGCTGCTTTAGCGGGAATCCGGGTGGTACCGCGTGAGTTTTTCACTCTCGTCCCGACAGGGATGGGAGTTTTTTTATTTCTGGAGGCAGGATGGCTATCAAAAAAGCGCCAAATGAAGTTGATTTTATAAAACAGGAACATCAAACCCTCAAATTCTGGGAGGATACAAACGCCTTTCAGACCCAACGCGATCTGCACAAAGGCCAACCTCCCTGGTCGTTTATCGATGGACCCATCACTGCCAATAACCCCATGGGCGTGCATCACGGCTGGGGGCGAACTTATAAAGACCTCTTCAACCGCTTCTGGACCATGAAGGGGCGTGAACTTCGCTACCAGAACGGCTTTGACTGCCAGGGATTATGGGTTGAGGTTGAAGTCGAAAAAGAAAAAGGTTTTAAATCTAAAAAAGATATTGAAAGCTACGGCCTTGCCAAATTTGTCCGGGAATGTAAAGCCCGAGTGCTGAAATATGCGGCCGTCCAAACCGAACAATCCATCCGCCTTGGATACTGGATGGATTGGAACAATCCTGAAACCCTGCGAGAATTGGCTGAAAAACTGGTTGACGATCCCCTACAGGAAATAACAGTGCCCGGTCCAAAAGGACCTGTGACCGATACCGTGGAACAGATCGTTGGTCGTTTGGGTTTGGAGGAACTGGGCGGTTCGTATTTCACCTTCTCCAACGAAAACAACTACATGATCTGGAAATTCCTCAAGAAATGCTGGGAGAATGGCTGGCTTTACCAGGGTGCAGATGTTATGCCCTGGTGCCCCCGCTGTGCCACTGCCATCAGCCAGCACGAAATCGTGACTGACGGCTATGCTGAACTAACTCACATCTCAGTCACATTACGCTTCCCCCTCCGGGACCACCCGGGGGAATCTCTCTTGATTTGGACCACAACTCCCTGGACGTTGACCAGCAATGTAGCAGCCGCAGTTGGCCCAGAGCTTACCTACCTCAAGGTTCAAATCTCACTCCCTGCACCCAACCAAGGTCAGGAACATATTGTTTACCTGTCCAAGGGTACTATGAGTATGCTGCGCGGAGAGTATAAAGTACTGGGTGAAATCAAAGGTGCAGAGATGGAAGGATGGACCTTTGATGGCCCATTTGACGATCTGCCTGCAGCCCAAATGAAAGGCGGCGTGACTGATATCAAGACACTCAGCGAGGGCATCACGCAAAGCGCATTAGAAGCCCACCAGGTCATCCTCTGGGATGAGGTCGGAGAAGAAGAAGGCACCGGTATAGTGCACATTGCTCCCGGCTGTGGTGCGGAGGATTTTCAGCTCTCCCTCGAAACTCCACTGCCCAGACTTGCTCCCCTCACCGAAGAGGGATACTTCATTGAAGGTTTCGATTGGCTGACTGGTCAACACGTTTCCGATGTAGCCGAAGATATCTTCGCAGACCTGGAAAAGAAAGGGATTTTATATCATATCGAGCCTTATACTCACCGCTACCCCACCTGCTGGCGCTGTAAGACCGAATTGGTCTTCCGCCTGGTAGATGAATGGTTCATCAGCATGGGTGAAAGCTACGACAAACCCAGAGAAGAACTCACCCAAGAAGAAAAAGACGCCAGCCTACGATATCAGATCATGGATGTGGTTGACCAGATCCGCTGGATCCCTGAATTCGGCCATGCCCGTGAGCTGGACTGGCTCAAAAACATGCATGACTGGATGATCTCGAAAAAACGCTACTGGGGTCTGGCCCTACCAATCTGGGTCTGCGAGGAATGCGACCATTTCCATGTTGTTGGTGACAACGAGGAATTGGAGGAACGTGCCATAGAAGGTTATGAAACCCTTAAAGGCCATACTCCTCACCGTCCCTATATTGATGAAGTGGTTCTCGCTTGTGATAAATGCGGCAGCAGGATGACCCGGGTCCCTGATGTGGGAAATCCTTGGCTGGACGCAGGCATCGTTCCGTTCTCCACCCTGGACTATAGGGTTGACTCCGAGTTCTGGGAAAAATGGTATCCCGCTCACTGGATCAGTGAATCATTCCCCGGACAATTCCGGAACTGGTTCTACAGCCTTCTTGCCATGGGAACAGTATTGGATGGTTCACCGCCATTCCTGGAAAATTTCAGCTACGCCAGCCTACAAGCTGAAGATGGAAGGGAAATGCATAAATCCTGGGGAAATTCTATCGAATTTAATGAAGCCGCAGACAAGATGGGGGTAGATGTTATGCGCTGGTTGTACTGCGCTCACAAACCCGAAAATAATCTACTCTTTGGTTATGATCGGGCGGAGGAAACACGGCGTCGATTTATCATCCCCTTCTGGAACGTGTATTCTTTCTTTACTACCTATGCCGAAATAGACGGCTGGGTTCCTGACATTAAGGATTTTGACGAGGATACGCCAGAAGGACCCACTCCTAAATCTAAGAACCCCCTGGATCGCTGGATACTGGGCCGATTGAACCAGACTGTTGAGCAAGTCAACAAGGAATTCGAAAACTCCAACGCCTACAACGCCATCCTTGTTTTTGAAACTATGTTGGACGACCTTAGCAACTGGTATGTGCGCCGTTCGCGGAGACGCTATTGGAAAACCGAAACCGATCAGGACAAGAGCACGGCTTATGCCACACTCTGGCATGTATTGGTTAAAATGATCCGCACCCTGGCGCCAGTTATTCCTTTCCTGACAGAAGACATCTATCAGAATCTGGTCCGGTCTGTTTTTCCAGAAGCGAGAGATAGCGTCCATCACACTCTCTGGCCCGAAGCAGATACCACTGCCATTGATCAGAAGCTGATCGACCAAATGAAGCTGGCCCGGGAAACCGCCAGCCAGGGCTTAAGCGCCCGCAGCAATGCCGGCATCAAGGTCAGGCAACCGCTGTCCCAGGTGCTGGTCCATGTAAAGGAAGGCCGGGCAGAATTGGATGAGGAATTGATCGAGATCGTCCGGGACGAACTGAATGTCAAAGACCTGGTTTTTGTCCAAGAGGCAGAATCTTTGTTAGGTTACAAGGTTCTTCCGAACAATAAGATCCTGGGGCCAAAATATGGTGCTGATTTTCCAAAAGTATCAGCTGCGCTTGCTAAACTGGATCCCAATCAGGTAGCCGCGCTGGCCAACGACGGCAGCCCTGTTCCTGTCCAGGTCGGTGATAAAGAGATCTCGCTGGAAGCCAACGAGATCCTGGTGCAAACCGTGGCAGCAGAAGGCCTAGCCACCGTGGACAGCAAACTACTAACAGTTGCTATTGAAACTGAGATCACCGAAGAACTCCGCGAAGAAGGACTTGCCCGGGAAATGGTACGTCGCATCCAGGATTTCCGCAAACAGGCCGAATTTGAAATCTCGGACCGGATCAACCTTGTCTATCAGGCAACGACAGCCCTTCAGGTCGCAATCGCAAAACACCGTGATTACATCATGCAAGAAACACTGACCCTAGAGATGAAAGAAGGTACTCCCACCAACAGCACCTTCAGCGGGACTGCCAGCTTTGAGGGCGAAGAGGTTACACTCGGATTAGAAGTGGCGAAATAGCATCAACAACAAGGATACGGTTTCCTTCAGGAAATCGTATCCTGTTTTTAAGTTATAATAATCTCATGACCCTGAAAAGCATACTTACTCAGGACCTGTATTATTACCACCATTAGAAGCGCTGACCCGTTCAAACAGATCAGTGCTTCTCCACACGCCCTCCCAATCGGGGGCGTGTAATTATGTAACGGCCAGTTAAGATTTGGGAGAAGCAGATGGTTAAGAGAAAAATGTCCATAGACGAACAAGTAGCCTACTTGATGCAGGGAGCCGATTACGGTGACGAGCAGGTAAAAAAGGCCATGGCCAACGAACTAAAAGAACGCCTGCTGGAAGCCGAAAAAGAAAACCGACCCTTGAAAGTCTACTGCGGCTATGATCCCACTGCCCCTGATCTGCACCTGGGGCATACTGTCACGATGCGCAAACTGAGCCAATTCCAGGAACTGGGACATGAAGTAACCTTCCTGATTGGCGATTTCACAACACTGGTTGGGGATCCCTCAGATAAGGATAAATTGCGCCCACGGTTGAGTCCAGAAAAGGTGACCGAAAATGCCAATACATATGCGGAACAGGCTTTTAAGATCCTTGACCGCGACAAAACCATCATCAAACATAACGCTGATTGGCTTTCAAAACTCACATTTGAAGAAGTGGTCCACATTAGCTCCAACTTCACGGTTCAGCAATTTCTGACCCGGGATAATTTTGCCAAGCGGTTCAACAATAATGACCCCGTTTACCTTCACGAATTCTTCTATGCCTGGATGCAGGGATATGATGCCTATATGCTCGACGCGGATGTCCAGATAGGAGGGACCGACCAGCTCTTTAATATTGTTACCGCTGCCAGGAAACTGATGTCTGCATTGGGTAAAAAGCCCAATATTGGCATCACTATGTCAATCCTGCCCGGTACGGATGGTGAGGTCCGGATGAGCAAATCTCTGGGAAATGACATCCCCATTGCTGGTGACCCTAAAGATATGTACGGAAAACTGATGAGTATCCCCGATAAAGCCATGGGTGTATTCTGCCGTCTGGTCACGCGCTGGACGCCGGACGAGATCAATAATTTCGAAGCCGAATTCAGCAGCGGGAAGATCCATCCCAAAGACGCAAAGATGAAGCTGGCCCTGGAAATAGTCACCATTTACCACGGCCAACACGAAGCAGAAAAAGCTGAGGCTGAGTTCGTAAGAGTCTTTCAGGAGCAGGGTCAACCAGAAGAGATGGAAGAGTTCAAATTAGAAAGCGGCCAATCAATTCTTGATGTTCTCGTAGGAACCAAAATGGTTGAAAGCCGCAGCCAGGCCAGGCGTATGATCCAACAGGGTGCAGTAAAGCTGGATGATCAAAAATTGGAAGACCCCCACGCCGAATTCCCCAACGCTGGCGTACTGCAGGTCGGAAAAAGGCGCTTTATCAGAATTATCTAATACACCGGCACACGCTATGATGGCTTCCAAATCTTTTCGGATGCTCGCCCTGGGTGACTCTTATACCATTGGTAGCAGCCTGCCGAAGGAAGATAGTTGGCCTTATCAATTAACCAGCCAACTCTGCCAGATCGGCATCAAGATCGCAAATCCTTTCATAATCGCCCAAAGTGGCTGGACCAGCCTGAATTTGATCGAAGCGCTAAACGCTAACCCACCCCAGGGTTCATTCGATCTTGTCTGTCTTCAGATCGGGGTCAATGATCAATACGAGAGAATTGAAGCGTCATTCTATGATGAGAATTTCAGGGATTTACTGGACCAGAGCATCGGCTTAGCTCGGAGAGGTCCGGATGGCGTCCTGGTGCTGTCCATCCCGGATTGGAGTGTCACACCCCATGCTGGAGAGTTTGATCGCAGTCAGGTCCGGGAAGAGCTAGGTCAATATAATGCTATCAACCTGGCAGCTGCCCTCTCCCGAGGGGTGAAATATGTAGACCTGACCTCGAATTCACGTTTCGCAAAACAGCACCCCGAGTTATTAGCTGACGACGGCCTGCATCCCACCTGGGAAATGTATTGGAACTGGACCGGACTCATACAACCCACAGCCCTATCCATATTACGTTCTACCACGGAAAACTCGGATCATAACCCATCCGCAGACTAACTACCTGAGTGTTACGATGTATAATCGGACTGCTCAAAACCAGATATTCATTTTAAGAAAAAGGTAATCGGTTATGCCCTTACATTTTGCTTACCTAGTATTAGAAGAACATCCATATGGCCGGGAGATGCTGCGAATCCTCCTCGAAAATGACCTGATCCCCAGCATGATCATCCAGGAAGTGTCAGCTGTAGGTGATGAAGAGCGGGAAAAATTCCTGACCCGTATGGCTGGTCAGCCTTTGCCGCCTCGTTTGGCACAAATAATCTCTGGCAAGAAGATCCCGGTATATAGTGTATCGAACCATAACAACGATACTTGCAGGGATTTACTCAAGGTCGATAAACCTGACGTCCTTGTCTTGGGTGGAACGCGCATTATCAAACCTAATATTCTTGAAATACCTTGTCAATCCACAGTCAATGCCCATCCAGGGTTACTTCCTTGGCTGCGCGGATCGGCGTCGGTAGGCTGGGCTTTATATAAGGACTTGGCTCAAGGTGCGACCGCTCACTTTGTAAATCCAGGGATCGATCTCGGAGACATTATTGTCTCTAGAGAACTCCCAGTTTTTCGCCATGATTCCTATGAAAGCATTAACTTTCGCATTGCCACACTAGCGGGTGAATTAATGGCAGAGGCTGTTACTTCCCTGCAAAACGGAAATGCGCCCCGCACACCTCAAGATCCAAATGTGGGTGAGACTTTTAAAGTCATCCCCGAAGATTTATTAGAGGAAGGAAAACAGCGGCTGGCGCAGGGTCAATATTCACATTTCGCCGATTGATCAACACCATAACTTTTACTAGAGGGTATTCTTATGAAAAAAACTACTGAAGGTATCTATGCCTCCCAACTCGACAATCAAGATCCCCTGGCCAGTTTCCGGGAACGGTTCATAATTGATGATCCCGATCTGATCTATTTGGACGGTAATTCACTGGGAAGATTGCCTAAGGATACGATTCCTCATTTACAAGATCTGGTTGAAGAACAATGGGGCAAAGGTCTGATCGAGGGATGGAACAAAGGCTGGTTCGAAATGCCAACCAAATTAGGGGCCAAGATCGCTCAACTGATCGGGGCCAGGGATGACGAAGTAGTAGTATGTGACACAACCTCCGTCAACCTTTTTAAACTGGCTGCTGCTGCTCTACGGTACCAGGCTGGAAAAAAGGTGCTGGTCAGTGATGAATTCAACTTCCCCACCGACCTGTACATTTACCAGGGAGTGATCGACTTCTTAAACGGGGAACATCAACTGGAATTGATCCGCTCGGAAGACTCCATTTCCATCACTGAAGAAAATATCAAAAATGCTATAACTGATGATACCGCATTGGTGGCTCTTACTCAGGTTGCATTTAAAAGCGCCTTCATGTATAACATCCAACAAGTTACAGAAATGGCTCACAAAAGAGGGGCTCTGGCTATGTGGGATCTTAGCCATTCTGTTGGCGCTGTTCCACTAAAACTGAATGAATGGAATGTAGATCTGGCCGTTGGCTGCACCTATAAATACCTCAACGGTGGTCCCGGATCTCCTGCTTTTTTGTACGTACGGAAAGACCTGCAAAAAGAATTATTACCTCCCATTTGGGGTTGGTTTGCCGATAAAGCTCCTTTTGCCTTTAATCTTGACTTCACTCCATCTGATAGCATCACCCGCTTCCAGATCAGTACACCCCATATTCTCTCCATGGCCGGTATTGAACCCGCACTGGAAATTTTGATGGAGGCAGGTATTGACCGACTCAGGGAAAAGAGCATTAAACAAACCGATTATTTGATCTATCTGGTGCTGGAATTATTAGGTCCGCTGGGATTTGAAGTAGGATCTCCTCTGGATTCCTCCCAGCGGGGTTCTCATGTTTCACTCAGGCACCCGGAAGCGTATCGGATCTGTCGGGCGTTAATTGACCCCAAACCCGAAGACACCAGCCTGAAGGTCATTCCTGATTTTCGCGCTCCCAATAACATCCGCCTGGGCATTGCCCCTTTGTATACCAGTTTTACGGATATTCACCGAGCCCTTGAGCGTCTAAAAACCATCGCGGAGGATGGGATCTATCAAAATTACTCCAAGGAACAACTGAAAGTCACCTAAAGGATAATCTAGGCAGACACTGATTCTTCACCTTGCTCTCTGGCTTTCTTTTCATTGACTCCCAGAAGCAAACCCGTACCCACAATCAGGAACAGGATAACGGGTAGGATCGCCACTCGCTGCCCGAGCTGTTCTGCAAATGGGGCTCCTCCTTCCAGCAGTTTAAACCACAGGAATGAAGCCCCATCACCCTGAGCTTCAAAGAATATTGCTGCTTCTGCAGCTACAAATCCATAGATCGTGGGCCCAATAAAGGAAGATGTCCTGCCTGCAACCGCAAAAAATCCGAAAAATTCTGCGCTGCGCCCGGGAGGCGCCAGGGCGCCTACCATGGCTCGGCTGACAGCCTGAACTGATGACAAGGCTAGCCCGGCGATTCCGCCAATCACATAAAATCCAGCCACAGATTCAACAACAAATAAACCCACAACAGAACCGATCATCATCACTAAAAATATGATCAGGGCGGCCTTTCCGCTTCTCTTATCCGCGATCCAGCCTGAAATATAGGCCCCGATTACGCTGGTGAACTGGATCAGGATCATAAACAGGATGATCTGCTGTTGATCAAGTCCGAACATCACTGCCCCGAATATTGCGGCGAAGTTGATCGCCATCAGTATCCCATCGTTATAGATCAGGAAGGCGATGATATATTTTACAAATTCCCGGTGGTACTTTACGCTCTGAAAGGACTTTCGAAGCCTATGGATTGCGACTGAGAAGATATTCTCTCCTGTCAACAACTTCCTATTCTCACTTTTTTCACGGAACCAGATGAATAATGGCGCTGCGAAAACAGCAAAATAGACAGCTGTTATTACCAGGGAGAAACGCACGATCCAGGTGCCCTCGTATACTGTCACCAGAGCCAGAACTATCAGCAAACAGACTATTCCACCCATCAGTCCAATTGCCCAACCATTACCAGACACTCGTCCTATTTCCTCTTGATCAGCCACTTCTGGAAGCAAGGAATTATAAAACACCTGTCCACCTCGGTAGCCAATTTCTGCCAGGATAAATAGCACCATCCCCAGCAATATATCTCCTTTCTGCACAAAATATAAGAGGGCCGTCGAGGTCACAGACAAGATCGTAAAATATGTCAGTAAGCGTTTCTTTTGTCCAGTATGATCTGCGATCACTCCCAGGACAGGTGAGATCAAGGCGACAACCAACATGGCGATGCCTACTGAGATTCCCCACAACCGTGAGCCCTCAGCACCACCAACAACATGTCCCTTAAAGTAAGCCGCGTAGATTGCCAGGATCACTACCGCCGCATAAGCCGAGTTCCCCACATCGTATAGATACCAAAGCCAGCGCTTGCGAGACTGAGTTAATTCTTGACCGGAGGAACTAGACATTTGGATCTCCTTGAAAAGTGATAATTATTTTATATCAAGAATTAACCCCCCTGCTTATTTGCGGATACGGTACGACCACCCGTTACAATGATGGACGAACCCGCTCTAAGGGACTTAGTCCATCGTTTAAATAAAAAGGGCGACTCAACGAGTCGCCCATACATGAATATGTTAGTACAGATAAAGGTCAGGTATCTGATCAGAATCTAAACCAATTATCTTTTCTTATTGATAAGTGGTGCCCCCGTTATCAAAAATCATTTTCCTGCGCCTGTAAGCCCAGCACATGTACGATATCGATACAAAATAACTTGCCGGGAGCCGGTGCAGGTTCTTAATCTTGGTGCCTAACACAGTGGTCTTACCGTGGAACCCCATCGGACCGATGTCCAGCTGGTTAGCCTGGTCTGTGATTTTCTCTTCCATTTCAGCAAGGGCAGGATCCGTATTGGTATCATCCAACTGCCTCTTGAGAACTTCCTTGGAGGCAACATAGGATGAACCGCGATCACCACCGATAGCTATACCCAATGTTCCGGGAGCGCAGCCTTTCCCCTGCGCTTTTGCCACCGCATCCAGGCTGACTCTTCGCACACCATCCAGATCCCTACCAGCAGCAAGGGAAGAATCTGGAAGTTTATATTGCGTGCTGACATTTTCGCAACCCCCACCCTTTAGGATGAGATCGATCTCTAGCAGTTCGCCTTCTATTTCCTCAAAGTGGATCGAAGGGTAATATTCATCACCGCTATTATCTCCTGTATTTTTTCCTGTCAGGGTATTGACAGAATTGGGTCTCAGGTAAGATTTCTTTGTGGCGACGATCACTGCTTCTTGGATCTGCCGGGTTATTTTCCTGGTACTCCAACCTTCTGGATAACTTACATAGAACAAAGGGGTTCCCGTGTCCTGGCAGATAGGAGTAGAATTTTCCCGAGCCATTTTAACATTTTCCAGGATCGTATCCAGAGCGCCTTGAGCGGCCGAGCCATCTTCTTCCCGCTCCCGTGATTCGCGGAGGTTTTTTTCTACATCCGGCGGCAGATCTGTAGCTGTTAAACGCACCAATTCCAGGATCTGTTCAGTTATATCTGGCTGCATAATACCTCCCACACCTGACAAGAATACACACTCCTATATATAGATTATGCCATTTTATCAACTAAGTACAGTATGAGAAATAATCCTCTTTGGATATCATTAGTCATGTCCTGCGGAATAAGGGCTACCCGCTTGAATAATGAAACTATGCTATACTAATTCTGAGTTATGAAAACACAAGAAAATAGGGAAAAATGGATTGAATCACTGTATAAATTACGGCTCCAGAACCTCACCGCGACCTTCTTGGAAGCTCTGGGTCCAATGAATCTGCTTGGCGCCCAGCTGGTCTATCTAAGCCAACCAGTTTTGTCCTCTTTCGTCCCTAAAGAACAATCCCAGGACTTCGCAAAGATTTTAGAAGATCCATCCGAAACGGTGTTATTTATCGAGGCACTCAGAAATTACGAACCAACAACCTAGTTGGAGGAATTATCTGTGTCTGCTACTGGCTTCACGGGAATAGTGGTTATTGTACTTTTTGTTGGTTTGATGGTCTTTTTTTCGTTCATTAATAAAGACCGGAAAATCCATAATATTCGCCCAATACCCGCCTATGACAAAATCATCCAGGAGATCAATGTTGCCGTCGAAGATGGTACTCAGCTGCATATCTCCCTGGGCAGAGGGGGTATTACAGGTCCCGAATCAGCTGCCGCACTGGCCGGATTGGGAATCCTAAAACAGATCATTGAAAAATCATCGGTTTGCGATCTTCCCCCAGTTGCCTCCACTGGCAGTCCGGTAATCTCTATTCTGGCGCAGGACACGATCAAAGGAAGTTCAAAAGCCCTCAGCGCATCTGATCACATCAGAAATCCATCAGGTGAGCTGATCGGCGTCACTCCTTTTTCTTATGCTGCTGGAACTTTAAGCACTATCCGGGACGATAATGTCTCTGCAAACATCCATACCGGATGGTTTGGAAACGAAATCACCTGGATCACAACTGCCGGGGAACGGCAAAGCAGCCCTACTATCGCCGGAACTTCCCAGCTTGCCGCTCAAGCAGTCATCTATGCCAGCGCTTCTGACCCCCTGATCGGTGAAGAATTATTCGCTGGCGGAGCTTACCTCGGTGCAGGAAAAATGCACCAGGCCAGCATATCAGCCCAGGATGTCGTTCGCTGGATCATCGTTTTTATCATCCTGGCCAGCGTTTTTCTGAATATCTTTGGAATTGACACCTTTATTGAAAATATCCTGGCAGGTTCAAAGTGAAGATCGATCTAAAATCTCCTATTTCAACGGCTGTTGCTATCGGAGTCGGCATAATCGTCCTGGCTGGATATTTCATTCCATCATTTATTAATATCCGTTTCATCCTTCTGAGAACCGGTTTGGTCCTTTCAGCTGTTGCACTTCTGGTCGGCATTATTAATCTGATCACAGTCCACCTCAGAAAATTGGGGGCTGACAGCGAAAATTCCGGTTACAGCCTGATCCTTGTCATTGCTCTGCTGACAACTCTGGTTATTGGAATCATTGACATGGTTCAGACCTATCTGGTTGGCAAACCCAACTTTCAGATGACCAGTTGGATCTTCACTAATATTCAGCTACCAATTGAAACCAGTTTGCTTGCTGTAACGGCTGTCAGCCTTACTTATGCGGCCGCCAGCATCCTGCGCAAGCGGATGGACTTATTCTCTATCATCTTCTTTTTTGTAATTTTATTAGTCCTGCTGGGGTCTTTTTCTATTCCCCCGGCTACACTTCCATTCCTTCATGTGATTCGCGATTGGATCCTGCGAGTCCCGGCCCTGGGAGGAGCCCGCGGTCTACTGCTGGGTATTGCCCTCGGCACAATTACAACAGGTATCCGGATCCTGATGGGAACAGATCGACCTTACGGTGAATAATCATGAATGAGATCCTCTGCCCAACCTGCGGAAAACCCAATACAGATGATCATAATTTTTGTGATCATTGTGGTGCTCCCCTGTTCAGCGTGGATCCACTTCCGCCCGACAGCCCCTCCCTGAGAGATGATCTCTTTGATGATAACGAAGATAAAACCCCAGTTCAATCCCTGTATCCACAGGATGAAGGCTCGCGGTTAGACAGTTTGTTATCAGATGAAGATCCCCTTCAAGATCCGCCCCATCTATCGGATTCCCTGGATGATTCAGCCAGGCTGGACGATCTGATTCCCGCCCCGGAACCTTCAGCTGAATTCCCAGTGGAGGATGATATTCAACCAATTGGCGAGTCTGATGCTTCCTCCAGATTGGACGATTTCTTCACTACAGATGATCCGTTTATAAGCTCCGAAGAAGAAAAGGAACCGGATCCTCCAGCTTTCGATCCTTTTCTTGAACCTTCTGCACGTGATGAGCTATTGGGAGAAGAAACTCCAGCAGAAAAGAACGGTGGAGCGTGGGAATACCTGACAGAGCCATCCACTGAAAACAGCTTAACAGAAAAAAACCTACCGATTGAAAAACCTGCGGACAACCTGGATTTTCTTAGCTCGCTTGCCGATGACAACAACCTCGCAGAGGAACGCCTTACCCAAAAGTCCAGCGAGGAGGAGGACATCCTTACTACGCCATCTGCTGAAGAAGCACCTCTTATAAAAGAAGACCCCGTACAAGACCCTGTTGATGGATGGGATTTCTTAACCACTCCTGGAGCGGAAGAAGAACCCAAAAGACCAAAGGAATCTGACCGGGATACAGCCGGAGAACTGGAATTTTTAGCAGCACTGAATCGTGAGGATGGCGCAGCTGGAGCAGAACAACCCACAAAACCAGAACAATCCAACCAGGATACAGCTGGGGAATGGGATTCCCTGACTTCATCATCTGCTGAAGAATCACCCATTAAAAAAGAAAAACCCGTACAAGACCCTGTTGATGGCTCGAATTTATTCACCACTCCTGGATCGGAAGAAGAACCCATAATAACAGAACAAACCGACCAGGACTCAACTGGGGAATTGGACTTTTTAGCGGCCTTGGATGGAGAGGAAAATGTTTCCGGGACAGACCACCCTGCAGGCGGTCAAGCAGGGGAATTGGATTTCTTAACACCAGATCCAGAAATTGAACCAGCGCCAATAGGTTTTCGCCCTGACCTTTATGATGAAGATGAAGATCCTCTCCCGGAATTTGGCACTCCTGGTTTCAGTGAGGATTCCGGTTGGTTAGACATGCTCCAAGACCCGGATTCCAGGGAACCGGCCGTAGACGCCCCGCCAGAGCCCACTAAACCTCAAACTGATTGGTTGGATAAGATCAAGAGGTTGAATAAAAGCAGCGATCTGGTAGATGAAGACTCATCCTTCCCGGATTGGCTTTCTGTGTCAGAAAAACCAGCAGAAGAAATTCCTGAGGAAGTAAAGCCAGTGGAAGATCATGAGCCAGTTTCTGATAATGAAGAGGCAGCTCCCGCCAGCGATTTGCCCGCCTGGCTCAAAATTGATGGGGATGATGAATCCCTGAACGCTTTCTTGCGAAAAAAAGACCGCACAAACGAGGAATATAAACCCTCCATTATAAGAGGTATTACTGATAAGCTCCCTCAAGAAGGTAAGGAGGATGAACCAGCCTCTGGGTTAAGCGATTCCCAACAAATCAAGTTCCCATCCTGGGCAGAAGAAAAAAAGAAAGCTGCTGAGAAAGTCTCTCAAGATCCGGAATTCTTAGCCGGGCAAGAAGAAGGATCTGACCCGATCGTTGACCCATTCCAGGTTGAGGAAGAAGAATTTTTTGACGATCTCTTCAGCGATGAGCTTCCTGGCTGGCTAACATCTGCATCTTCTGATTCTGCGTTTGAAGATTTTGAAGAGGAATTATCCCAAGGTGAATTGCCAGGTTGGGTCGAAGCCATGCGCCCCGTCGTTGAATCGAATGATGCCACTGGACTCTCCGAGGATGAAGATTATATAGAAAATTATGGACCGCTGGCCGGAATCCCCAGTGTGCTGCCAGCTGAAGCTGACGTTGCATTTGATCCTGAAAAAGCCGCCAAGAAACCACTGGATCTATTTGCTTCAAAATCCCACCAGGATTATGTCAACGTACTAAAGAAACTCATCACGGATGAGAATAAAACAAAAACCATCCTAAAGCCCGCCCCGGTTGCTACCCAAAGGGTTCTGCGCTGGTTGATTGCCCTCATCATGCTGGTAACAACAGCGGGAACGGTCATCTTTGGTGGAGTTATCGAGACAGACCCTCCCACCTCAGCCCAGATTGTGAACTCGGGGTACGGGGCTTTATATGAACAGATCGAAAGTCTATACGATGGCCAGTCTGTATTGATTGCTTTTGATTACCAGCCTGCCTCTGCCGGAGAGCTGCACATCGCAGCTGCTGGTGTTGTCGACCACTTGATGAAACAAGGCACTTATCTGTCTTTTATTTCAACTCAGCCCACCGGGCCTGCTCTGGCAGATCATTTCCTGGCCACAACCCAGGAAAAACATGGATACATTCATACCCAGCAATATATCAACCTGGGATATTTACCCGGTGAATCAGCCGGATTATTAAGTTTCGTTATAGCACCGAAGAAGATCATCCCCCTTGCATTTGACGGCAGCAACGCCTGGGGATCTCCCCCTTTATTGAATGTAAACTCAATTAATGATTTTGCTATGGTTCTGGTTATCACAGACGATCCAGAAACAGCAAAAATATGGATCGAACAAGTTGGCACGATCCTGGAAGATACTCCTTTGAATATGGTAGTCAGCGCTCAGGCTGAGCCCTTGATCCAGCCTTATTTTCGCTCATCACCTCAACTTCTCAAAGGATATGTTTCTGGGATTATTGACAGCGTGAATTATGAACAACTGCTAGACCGGCCAAATCTGGCCACTGCAGCTTGGCTTCCATTCAATTTGGGTATCATTATCACGGTTGGAACAATATTTATCGGCGGGTTGGCAAATGGCGTTTTATCTCTGTTTTCCCGCCATAGATCCAGGACTGCAGGAGATGTTAAGTGACCATAGCTAGTATGATGGACTTCATTGGGTTATCCCTGGGATTTTTACTGACGATCCTGATCTTTAGCTATTTATTAGGAGATAATCCGTTTTTCCGATTGGCGATCCATATTTTTATTGGTGTCTCTGCTGGATATGTTGCCATTGTCACAGTCAATAATGTACTGATCCCGCGTTTGATCATCCCCCTCATCCAGGGATCACGAGGTGAGCGGTTATTATCAATCTTGCTTTTCATACCCAGTGTGTTCTTGTTTTTCAAAGTAACGCCTCTCCGCAAGTTTGGGAATTGGGCAGTTGCCATTCTGGTTGGAATCGGAGCCGCGGCAGCCATCGGCGGTGCGATCACCGGCACACTCTTCCCCCAGATTCTGGGTACAATCAACAGTGTGGATCCATCGGCCTATACCATCACCACCAGCCGCTGGGACCAAGCAATTAATGGGATCATCGTTGTTCTGGGAACAGTGACAACCCTGATATATTTCCATTTCGGAACTCAAGACACGCCTGGACAATCCGATAAAAGGCTGCCAATCATCGAATATACCAGTCTGGTTGGGAAGGTCTTTTTGGCAATCACTTTTGGTGCCTTGTATGCCGGTGTATTTTTGACCTCCCTGGCCGCCCTGGTAGAGAGATTGTCTTCATTCTGGGCTTTCCTGAATACTATTGGTTTTCAATTAATCTCTTCATTTTAGGTATCATGGATAAAACAACAATTGCATCAAAATCAGTTATAGCAGTTGATATCGGAAGTACCATCACCCGATCATTGTTTTTTGATGTGGTGAGTGGTAAATACCGCTTTGTGGCCGTGGGGAGTGCACCAACAACAGCAGGGGTACCTCACTTTGATGTAACAGAGGGGATTTGGCGGTCATTGGAAGAACTCCAATTTATAACCGGCCGGAAATTATTAAGCGGAAAAGATGGCGTGATCATCCCCAGCACCCCTGATAACCAGGGAGTTGATATCATGGTTGCGACCATGTCTGTCGGCAAACCAATTTCTGTTGTCACTGTAGGGCTGCTGGATACCGTCTCACTGCAAAACGCCCGGCATCTAGCCCAAACAACATATGCGGATATCATCGCCGAGATATCACTGAACGATCGCCGGACGTCATCTGACAGGATAAACCTGCTAACCAGAAAACGACCCGAATTGATCATTATTACCGGGGGCACAAATAACGGTGCCTCAGAGTCTCTTCTCAGCATCCTTGAGAGCATTGGTCTGTCCAGTTATATGCTGGATGAAAGTCAGCGCCCCCATATCCTATTCACGGGTAACGAACAGCTCCAAGACGAGGTCAAATCCGGGCTGGCCAAGATCAGCAAATTAAGAGTTGCTGCCAATATCCAGCCTGTACTCGGGAAAGAAAATATCCACCCCGCCCAGAAAGAGATTAACGAAGTATATAAAGAAATACGAAAAAAACAGACCGGTGGGCTCCGGGAAGTCATCTCTTGGACTGAGGGAACATTCACATCAACAGCATCTGCTTTTGGTCGGGTAATCCGATTCCTGAGTGAAAAATATGAGCCAGAAAAAGGCGTTCTGGGAGTTGATATTGGATCCGATGCAACTATTATGGCGGCAGCATTTAACGGGGAAGAAACGCTTCGAGTATTTCCCGGTTTAGGCGTTGGATCTGGTTCTGGTGGTGTGATCGAAAAAAATTCCCTGGATTTGATTAAACGCTGGATGCCAATTGAGCTGTCCGACCAGGAGATCCAGGATTATATATATAATAAATCGATATATCCTCGTTCACTTCCTCTAAATACAGAACACCTTGAGGTCGAGCTGGCTGTAGCCAAACAGGCTATAAGATATGCGGCAGAACAAACTATCCCTGGACTGCCAAAACAGCTGGGAGCCGGGGGTACTTTACTGCCTTATATGGAGCCGATCATTGGGTCTGGACGGATCTTGACCCTGGCACCTAAACGCTATCACCCGCTGTCTGTTCTACTTGACGGCCTGCAACCAACCGGTGTAACAACCCTGGCCCTGGACCAAAACGGCTTGTTACCAGGATTAGGGGCTGTGGCCGAGGCCAACCCCTTGTTAACCGTTCAGGTGATAGAATCGAGCACTTTTCTGAATCTGGGCACGATTATTGCACCTTTAGGAATTGCCAGACCTGGAACCACCATTCTCAGGATTCGGGTCAACCGGGAAGATGGAAGGTCATTTACTCGAGAAATAAAATATGGGTCCCTCACAATTCTTCCAGTGGATCTTGGTGAAAAAGTCTCACTGCACCTTCGCCCTCTCAATCGTTTTGATGTTGGCATGGGAGGTCCTGGAAAATCTGGCAAGGTGAATGCCGTTGGAGGCGTCTTTGGTATTGTGATCGATGCCCGGGGACGTCCACTTCAGTTTTCGCTTGACCAGGAGAAAAACAGGAAACGGAATGAGGTCTGGAGAAAAACATTCAATAAGTATGAATAGGGTACAGGTATAAAACCTGACAGAAAAATGATCAGTAAAGTAAAACATATTCATTCACTCACAAGCATAAAACGGGAACGGGTCTTACCCGTCGCCGGTCATGTCCTTGTTCGCCGGATGCAAAAAGTGTCCCCCACAGATGTGATCGTGGTTGCTCCTCTCGCCCCCCAATTCATTCTGATGAATATTTCCCAGGGCCTAAATGTTAATGCAGCTCGGGCAGATGAGCTCCTTCAACGTCAGGCTGGTGAAGATCTGGTACAGGGAGATGTCATTGCAGGACCAGTGGGGATGTTCCAGCGCGTTGTTAGGGCACCCCAGGCTGGAGTCGTGAGGATAGCGGGTGAAGGAAAAGTATTATACGAGATCACTTCTCCCGACTTCGAATTACAGGCGGGCATGGAAGGTACAATCACCAATATCATCCCGGAACGTGGCGCTATCATAGAGACAAAAGGAGCTCTCATCCAAGGTGTTTGGGGAAACGGGAAGATAACCTACGGCGTAGTACAGCCTATCAGCAATGATATGCTCCAGGAACTGGTTGTAGAACAGCTCAATATTGGATTTCGGGGAGCAATCATCACTGCTGGATTCTGCAGAAAACCAGAAGTGCTGGAAGCTGCTGGTATCGTGCCAATCAAGGGATTGATCCTGGGAAGCATGTCCTCAGTACTAATACCACTGGCTAAAAAGATGGATTACCCCATCATGGTCATTGATGGTTTCCGTGAAACACCTATGAACAAAGCCGCGGAAGCAATTTTGATCAATAACAAAGATAAAAATATCGCCTTGAACGCCCAGGAACTTGACACCAATCAGGGGAACTACCCTGAGGGTATTATTTCACAATCATCGACTTCTGAACCAGAGTTACCTTCAGAAGCTGAAACCCTCAAAGTGGGTAAAAAGGTTATCATTATAAATGGACCGCAAGCCCCACAAATCGGAGAAATTGATAGAATAATATCTGGAAAACAGGTTCTGGCCAATGGAGTTGAAACCAAGCTTGCAGAAATCAAGCTTGCCAATGATAAAAGTACAGTTTTACCGATGACGAATTTGGAAATTCTTAAGGATTGAATACAAACCAATTTACTAAAGATCTGACAGGGTAAATTGAGGAGAGAGACTTATGGGAATGAATGATTTTGAAGATATGGATTTCGAAGAAATTGGGAGTGAAGAAACTATCTCAACCAGCAGAGGTTCAAATCGAACCTTCCTGATCGTTGCAGGTATTCTTGGAGGTATTCTCCTGATTGCTTTGCTGGCGATTGCTGCCTATGCTATCCTGTACCTGCCTGGCCGCGATACTGGCCAACAGACCCAGGTTGCTGAGATCAATGCGACCAATACAGCAGTAGCAGAGGAAGCCCAGCTGACGGCGATAGCCAAACAGGTGACAATGACCCCCACCTTTACGGCAACACTACCGCCTACGAATACTCCTACCATGACCCCCAGCAGCACATCAACTCCCGTTCTGGCGCCCACCAACACACCGGTGCCGATCGATGGTACACCTGATCCGGCCGCCACAGAAACGGTTGCCGCTCTGCTGACTCAACAAGCAGGAGGTGGAGGTGGTGCTACGCCTATTCCGACAGCAACCGCACTCCCGGATACGGGTTTCGCGGACGATTTCGGTGTTCCGGGGCTGGTCCTGGTCGCAGGGATATTAATGGTAATCATTATCCTCAGCCGCCGCTTAAGAACATCAACCAACTGACATAGATGGTTTGATACCCTGCCATCCTGATTAAATAAAAACAACCACAGTGCTTTCTCTTCTCATTGTGGTTGTTTGATTTAACAAGTTTGTGATCTGGTTCAGGTGATACTTTCGGCGACTTCCTCTCCATATCCCAGTAAAGACTGAACCATTTCCTTTGTTCTCCCTTCAGCGTAAACTCGCAAGACTGGTTCTGTGCCTGACGGCCTGATCAGAAGCCAGGAATCATCATCCATAATATATTTCACGCCATCGATGGTCAGAAGTTCTGTAACGTTCACTCCTCCGATCTCTACCGGTTTGTTATCCAGCAAATATTGAACCATCTCTTTTTTCTGAATCGGGTATTTCAATCGTTGGTCCTTTCTCTCGTAGAAAGCCGGTCCCACTTCTTCCAGCAGCTCATTCACCAGCGTGTGAAGGGATTTCCCATAAACAGAAACCATTTCAATTAATAGCAATCCCATCAATACCCCATCTCCTTCCGGGATATTACCCTGGATCGAGATACCGCCCGATTCCTCGCCACCAATTAACACGTTCTCAGATATCATGTAATCCGCAATATGATTAAAACCTACCGGGGTTTCATAAACGGGAAGGCCGTATTTGGCTGCCAGGCGGTCAATCATGCGGGTTGTTGAAACAGTCCGCACCACTGGTCCGGTTAGGCCCCGATGATCCACCAGGTATTTTAGAGAAAGGGCCATGATTTTATGGGGGTCAACAAAATTTCCCCTTTCGTCCATGGCTCCAATTCTGTCCGCATCACCGTCTAATGCCAATCCTAAATTACCCATTCCCGTGCTCATCGCACCAGCCAAGGCCCCGAGCTGTGCGCCAATTGGTTCGGGATGAGCACCGCCAAATCCAGGATTCATTTCTCCACGGATCTCGCTTACTTCGCAGCCAGTTCCCGAGAGGATGCTCTTGATCATACCTCTGCCTGAACCGTGCATTGAATCAACTACTACTCTGGGAGGATCAACAGCAATAGCATCGAAGTCGATTAGCGTTCTCAAATGCTGGTAATAATCCGGGACGGGATTGAAACTGATGATCTGCCCCGTATCAACAGCCAGATCCCATTCCATTAAGTTCGGACCCCGTCCTCTTTCCTGGTTATCATTGAGATAGACTTCCACTTTACGAGACTGTTCTGGAGACGCGGAACATCCATTAGCCGCTTTTAATTTCACACCGCTATACCGGGGAGCATTATGAGAAGCAGTGATCACAATGCCGGCAATGGCATTAAGGTTTTTCACTGCATAAGAAATTGAAGGAGTGGAAGAATCTGCCTGGGCAATATATACGGTATACCCATTAGCTGCCATCACCCGGGCAACATCTCTGGCGTATCGGTCAGAAAGAAAACGAGTATCAAAGCCAACTATTATTTTATTCGGGTCTGGTTTGATATTTTCCGCGTCCCCATTATGCCAATGTCCAGAACGAATTGCATCGGCGATAGCTTGGGTTACCATGCGAAGATTATGAAAAGTAAATGTGTCGGAGATAACTGCTCGCCAGCCATCTGTGCCAAAATTTATAGGCATGCTTCTTGCTCCTAAATCTACTAGATAAATGTACCTTATTCTATCACCGTTGCTTCTGACAGGCAGGTCCTGGACTTTTATAAAATCCTGATCCAGGACTTGGTTCCGACTCCTTGACAATAGAGGTCAGTGAAGCCTTTGTTGTGTTAAAATTAACTTGATAAAAATTATGGATTCAAAAACGATCTTTTCCTTCCTGCATGACCATTTTCTCTTTAAATTCCTGAGCGATGATGAGCTGGGGCAATTATTACCACTCTTTAATCCAATATCTCTGGATGAAGGGGAAGTCCTCTATCGAGCCGGTTTCCCTGGCAGGAATTTTTTCCTGGTCGTATCTGGCAAAGTGCTGGTAGAAGATGAGAACCAAAACGGGATCATTATCAATTCCAGGGGGCATTTTGGGGATAAGGAATTACACCGGGAAGTTTTGCGGAAAGAGACTGCCACAGCCCTGGAAGATACCACCTTACTAGCGGTAAATAAACGGGGGTTTATCGCCATCCTCTCGGCATATCCATCCACAAGAACCAAGTTATCTGCTTTGAAATTAAGCGCAAACATTTTGCAGACAAATGAATTTCCCTGGATCGGTCCCGAAGAGGTCATCCGCTTCATAGATCGCAAACATATAAATATCCTCTACGGACAAATGCTGCTGCCAGTCCTATTCTTGATCTTGACGGGGATTGGTGCAATCTTGCTCCATTTGAATCTGGGTGTATTCATGGTCATCACTATCCTAATCTCCATAGTCTGGGGAGTTTGGCTCTGGATGGATTGGCGGAATGATTTTTACCTGGTCACCAGCGACAGAGCAGCCTGGGTAGAAAAAGTGATCTGGCTTCATGACCAGCGCCGTGAGGTACCGCTCCAATCCATCTTGTCTGTAAATATTTCCACAAATCAGCTGCAACGATTGTTTGGATATGGAGATGTGATCATTCGCACCTATACCGGAAACATCCCCATGCGCAATACCGCCCATCCGGAAGTGCTGCTGGATCTAATTTCTGAAGCACAGGAAATAGCCAAAGCCCGCGCCCAGCAAACCGATAAGGATAATATAAACCAGGCCATCCGCAGCCGATTGGGACTATCCGGTGAAACCGGACCAATGGACCAGGAAGAAGAATTCACTGATCTAAATATGGAAGGTGGGCCTCAACTGACAGAAACGATCACTCCCCTACAGGAATTTCTCAACCTCTTTAGGGCTCGATATGAGCTGAATGGGGTCATCACTTACCGGAAACATATATTCATTCTGTTCAAGAACTCCTGGTGGCTGTGGCTGATGTTTGTGCTGCTGCTTGTATCCTTCTTTGCACGCCTGGTCCAGCTGATCTCTATCCCTTCTATTTCTCTCCTGGGTGTCCTCCTAACGATTAACGTTCTTGCCCTGGCTTATGCCTTTGCAGATTGGGCCAATGACCGTTTTCAAATCACGGCTAAACAGGTGATTGATCTGGATCGAAAACCCTTTGGTCGAGAAACCAAGCGTTCTGCTCTGTTAGAAAACATCCTCAGCCTGGATTACCGAAGGGAGAATATCATCCAAAGGATATTCGATTTCGGTACAGTAGCCATCAACGTCGGTGATATCCAGTTGGACTTTGAACACGTCGCTCAGCCTATCTCTGTGCAAAATGAGGTCTTCGAGCGTTATAATGCCGTGATAAAAGGAAACGAGCTCGCCGAGTCCAGGCGCCGCCGAGATGATATGGTAGAATTTCTAGCGGCTTATCATGAAGAAAACAACGATGTTGATGATCCGTTTGATGGTGACGAAACAATACAGCTGTAAGGATTTGGAGCAACAATCGTATGCCTGCTAGAGAAATTATCCTTGTACCCCACCCAACCCTGAGGAAAAAAGCTGCCAAAGTCTCTGATTTTGGACCCGAGCTTCAGGAATTAGTTGATGATATGATTATCACCCTGCGTGAAGCATCAGGAGCAGGTTTAGCAGCTCCGCAGGTAAATGTATCTCAACAAGTCATCCTGGTCGAATACGGCAGCGATGAAGATGAGGATATTCCACCTGTTCTATACGTGACAGTAAATCCAAAAATTTCCCGATTTTCCCAGGAAATAGTAACTGGCGCAGAAGGATGCTTATCTATTCCGCGGTTTATGGGTGAAGTGGACCGGGCTCAGGATATTCTAGTTGAAGGCCAGGATCGGTACGGCAAACCACTCAAGATGAAATTCCAAGGCTGGCTCGCCCGGATATTTCAACACGAAATTGATCATATTAACGGCATTTTATATACGGATCGAACTACCCGCGTCTGGGAAACAGACGAGGATTTTAATCCCGTCTAAGCTAGATGTTCCTCACTCACCTATCCCTCACAGATTTTCGAATATTTTCCCGCTTCGACCAGGAGGTTCCCCTTAACTCGGTCATTTTGGTCGGTGATAACGCTCAGGGCAAAACCAGTATTCTGGAAGCAGTCTATTATCTATCTACTCTGGATTCTTTCCAGGCATCCAATTCACTCGATCTTATAAATTTTTCAGCCTTGCAGAACAACCTGGCTGTTTGCAGGATCGTGGCCGACTTCAAAAAGAAGGATACAGACCACCACCTTGAGATCCGCATCATCAAAGATACCTCCTCCAATGGGAATCAGACAGTACGTAAAGAAGTCTTATTGGATGGGTCACAGCAGAAGATCAACACGGTTATCGGCACATTCAATGCGGTTCTATTCCTTCCCCACATGCTCCAGATCGTCACCGGTTCACCGAAATTGCGTCGTCATTACCTGAATCTGACACTGGCACAAGTCGATCCTGTATATACAGAATCACTCTCTCAATATAATAAAGCACTGGCTCAGCGCAATGCACTCCTTAAACAGCTTAACGAGCGCTCCGGTGATGTTGACCAACTTTCCTACTGGGATGAAAAAATCACCCAGGCAGGCTCCTATATCATCCATGCCCGGATCCAGGCCATTCGGGATCTAGGTTATCTCGCTGCCTCAATTCATCAGGAATTGACCAGGGGAGAAGAAATCTTGCGGCTCAATTATCAGCCATCATTTGATCCGGTAGCTACCCCTCCCGGACAAATCGAACTCCCGCTTGAGAATGCGCTCGATCGATCCGGAGTCGAACTTAAAGATATCCGTGATGGGTATCGTGAAAAACTATTATCCACCCGAACCGAAGATATCTACCGGGGAGTAACATCCCATGGTCCGCACCGTGATGAAATGCGCTACCTCAGCAATGGTATTGATTTGGGAAACTTCGGATCCAGGGGCCAGCTGCGGACAGCGATGCTTGCCAGCAAACTGGCAGAAGTGAATTGGCTTAACGAAAAGAACGGAGATTGGCCTGTGCTTCTGCTGGATGAAGTCCTGGCTGAATTGGATGATACCCGCCGCCAGGATCTGCTGGATCGTTTGGCAAAAACCGAACAATCATTATTAACAACAACAGATCTGAACTTGTTTTCGGACAAGTTCAAACAATCAGCAACTCATTGGCAGATCAAGAACGGGGGATTGGCAGATTGATCAGAGGGGTTTTTTGCTGGGCACACCTGTCCGGCGGGGATATTTCTCGGGTGTGGTTGCTTTTTTCTCAATTGTTATCAAAAATCGATCTTGTGTAACTCCCGGCAGGGTGAGCCGTTTAACTTGCTGAAGCTCTCCCCCAAGTAAACCAATTGCCGGCGCTGCCTTCTGGGTTTCAAATGGACCCTGATCCCCCTTCATGGCCAGCATCCTGCCGCCAATCTTAACAAAGGGAAGCATATATTCACTAAGCGTTGCCAGCTGGGCCACTGCCCTGGCAACAGCCCAATCGAATTTCTCCCGAAACTCATTTTTCCTGGCCAGGTTTTCCACACGATCGTGAATTGCAGATATACCCTGCAGCTTCAGATGATCGATGATGTGTTTACAAAAATCGGTCTTTTTGTTCACCGAATCAACCAGGACTACTTCAGTTTCCGGCAACAGGATCTTTAGGGGTATGCCGGGAAATCCCGCCCCAGTGCCGATATCAATAATCTTCTTTACAGACGTATTCTTCATTACCAGCATTGGGCTGAAAGAATCCAGAAAGTGTTTTATACGAACTTTTTCTGGTTCATGGATCGCGGTCAAGCTATAGCGTTCATTCCATATGTCCAACTCCTGTTCATATTCCTCCAGGAGAGACAGCTGGTAAGAAGTTAATGTGATCCCGATCAGATCTTTTGTATCCTGCTTGAGGTTTTCCATCAATATTCTTTTTCCAAAGTCTACTAAAGAATTTTACCAAAGTTAGTAGTATGAAGACAACCGAAGTATTGCTGTGATTCAGAAATAAAACTTCCGAAATCAGGAACCCTCAGATCATGAAAGAGGCCGCCTTAAGACTTCGGAAGTTGATTATTATCTAAATCTTCTAAAGTAAGTGTTTTACTTAGTCTCTTTCAAAGCTTTTTTCTGATCTTTTCTGTCTTTCCTTTTCGCCTTGCCTTTTTTGAGCCAACGCCACAGCCAGCGAACCGGGAAGAAAAGGATCAGGGCTACCGGCAGGATATAAAGTACGATCCAGATCAGCATATCGGCCAGGAATTTCAGCGTATTGATCAAAGCCTGGAGTGCCCTCTTGGCAACTCCAACCGGCTGCCAGTTGCCGATCTTCAACGGCTGGACAGCTTCATTGGCCTGAATATTGATTGAGATCGCAGATAACGCAGCAGATTGTTCAAAATACTTCATCTGCCCTTTGATCAATTCGATTTGTTCTTGAACTTCTACCAATCTGTTATATACAACCAGAACATCTTCCGTTTCCCAGGCTTGTTCCATGATCTCGGTCAGCTGTTCTTCGGCCCGTTCCAAATTTCTGAGTCGGGACCCCAGATCGGTATATTCCTGGGTGATATCCTGTCCAGATATGTTTTCGTTGAGGATTTGTCCTGCACCAGACTTGATTTCCACCAGAGCCTGGTCTAATGTGTCAGCCGGGACCCGGATAGTGATGTTGGCCTGGGGGACTTCCAGCCCATTGGCTGTTTGCGTCCGATACAGATTAGAAGAAACCACAAACCCGCCCAAATCCGCGGCCAATTTACTGATAACTTCAATCGAGACGCCCGGTTCCTCTACTACGATCGATAGTGAGGCGTTTTTGATCACCATACGCACCTGGGATTCCTGGACTTGCAGCCCATCTTCTGAATAAACAGAATTGTCTGCCTCTCCAGCATAGGAATCGGCCACTCCCCGTGACGTAGGCGCGCTGCTTTCCATCATGGCTTCTGGCGCAAAACCAATGGTACTTTTACCCGCACAGGATGCCATCAGGATGACAACAAGGGAGAGTATAATCAACTGTTTTCTCAACATCATTTCTCCTTAATATATGCTATTTACATCCTATTGACGTCAGGAGATGCAGAAAAGTTCCCCTACCAGCCAAGGTCCAAGCGTTGGATGTATTCGATCGGTAAACCGGCCTGGGTCATCCGGGCCTGTACCTCTGAAATATCATACGGTACCCGGTGCTGGGTCCAGGTATTTTCTTCAGTATCAAAAATTGTAAACGCCGCCCGGGGGTCGTGATCCCGTGGTTGTCCAACTGAGCCCGGGTTCACAATTGTGTTTTCTGGAAGTTTTGCAGTATTGCCTGGATAAACAAAAGTCACGTTAGCCAAGCCTTTTCCTTCTTTCAGATAATACAAAACAGGGAGATGTGAATGTCCAATAAAACAATAGGGCGTATCAAAGTAATCAAAATTGGCGGTTGCCGTATAGACATCCATAATATATTCCCATACGGGGTCCCGGGGGCTGCCGTGTGCCAGCGTGACCTGGTCAACCTTCGCCCTGGGTGACAAAGTCTGTAAATATTGACGGTTAATTGGATTTAGCTGCTCCTCGGTCCATTCAATCACTTTCTGAGCCGCAATATTAAATTTCCCTTTCTCAGTTAAGCCGATCACTGCGCTGTCATGATTACCGCGCAGGCAGACCAGGTTAGGTAAATCTCTGATAATAGAGACACAATCGTTTGGATCTGGTCCATAACCGATAATATCCCCTAGACACCAAACAGCATCGACCTTACCGGCAGCTTCCAAAACAGCTTCCAGGGCAGTGCGATTGCCATGAATATCTGACATAATCAATGCTTTCATTAATCCTCGGGACCTCCCATCATTCATTTGCCTTCGAACAGGCAGAGGTAATCTTCATAATCATACTGGAAACATCCTCATCAGTAAAGCATAATATTCCTTATTTTGCCCGATATTTGCCAACTTCAAAAGGATATTCTTAATATTGAGCCAAAATCCACCCCAATCGGTACATCTGAGACTGTTTTTGAGGTCAAAACGGCATTATTCTTGCAATAATGACAATGAAGGATTATTCAGGGGTTATCTTCCCCTACTTAAAGGTAAAATGTACCCTGTAATATGAAAACTATACGACTATTCCCGTTGGTTTTATTGAGCTTGCTGATTGGTGCCTGCACCCGGCAGGCGCATACCGCTCCCTATATTAACTTCTCCAATGTAGGCCTTGCGGGGGAACCCGTAGCCACTTCAGATCCATACATTCCACCCACCAGGGTTCCAGATCTAGCAGTTATCACACCAACCCCCAGCCCCCCAAAACCACTGCCAACATTGCGTACTGAGGATGTATATTATTCAGTCCAATGGGGAGACACGGTTAAATCAATAGCCTACCAGTATAATTTGCTCCCTGAATTGATCATTGAAGTCAACGAGATTACCAACCCAAGTTTGATCTATACTGGTCAGCAGCTGTGGCTGCCTGCGCCAGATGTCAGCGAGACCGGTCCTGGATATAAAATCATCCCCGATTCCGAGTTGGTCCGCAGTCCATATACAGTGCGTTTCCAGATCGAGGCTTTTATAAATAATCAACCAGGCTATCTTAAGAACCACGAGGAAGATATAGATGGTGAGGTCCAGACTGCCGCAGAGATCATAACCCGAATTTCCCAGGACTATTCAGTTAATCCCCGCCTGCTTCTGGCTATCATCGAATACCAAACCGGGTGGCTGACCGGTTCAAATAATACAAACAACCCATTTCCTCTGGGGTATCAGGAGTCCGGATACGAAGGACTATATCATCAGCTCGCCTGGACTGCTGATGAGCTCAACCGGGGTTATTACCTTTGGAAGGTTCGTGGTGTGGGCGCCTGGGCTTGCTTAGACGGCATGAATGTCCCGATAAATTCCACCATCAATGCCGGGACGGCCGGTGTTCAGAATTATTTTGCCCGGGTTCTGCCATACCGCAAGTGGGTTGATACTGTTTCAGAAACTGGTTTTATCACTACATATATAACACTCTTTGGATATCCGTTTGATTATAACTACACCCCCATGATCCCTTATAACTTGACTCAGCCTGATCTTCAGCTCCCATTTGAAGACGGAGCTGCCTGGTTATTCACGGGAGGTCCCCATGGTGGATGGGATGACGGATCCGCCTGGGCAGCGCTCGATTTTGCTCCGGCTGATATGGACCTTGGCTGCAGTTTCAGCGATGACTGGGTAGTCGCAGTAGCCGATGGCCCTATTACTCGATCGGATCACGGTGCAGTAGTACAGAGCATCAATGGAGACACCTATGATCAAACTGGTTGGGCAATCCTATATATGCATATTGAAACCAGGGGGCGGGTTGAACTAGGAGAAAGATTAAAAGCAGGAGATCGGATCGGGCATCCTTCCTGTGAAGGCGGCGTTTCCACCGGATCTCATCTGCATATTGCCCGGCGGTATAATGGGGAATGGATTCCCGCTGATCAGAATATTCCATTTAACTTGGATGGCTGGATATCACAGGGTCTGGGATATGCATACCAGGGATTTATGGTTCGTGGCGAACAAACCATCCAGGCGGAAGACTCTAACACTGATGTTAATCAGATACACCGGTAAAATTCTGTGAAACGATTTATATTAGTATTACTGGCACTATCTCTTGCGGGGTGTAGTTTTTACCAAAAAACGCCGCCTATTTTCGTGCCTCCTATCGGGTTCACACCCACAACAGAAATCATCCTTCCCGAAGCAACTGAAATTCCAACCCAGGATCCTACGCCTACCTCTGAACCGGCAGACAATCCCACCCCAACAGCTTATCTACCTCCGACTGAGACCTTGGTCCCAACACCTGTAGCTCAACAGGAACCGATCGTCTATCATGCCCAGGCAGGGGACACTTTGGCAGTGGTAGCCACCCATTTTGGCGTTGGCAAAGATCAGATCCAATCCAATGTAGAATTGCCGGAAAGCTCCTTTATTAACCCGGGCACACTGCTGGTGATTCCCCAGGTTTTGATCAACACCACTTCCAACTCTCACCTGCTGCCGGATAGCGAGTTTGTGTTTTCAAGAGCTATCACTGATTCTGATTTCCCAGAAGACGTGGTCCAATTTGTGAAGGATGCGGGAGGATATCTCAGCGAAGAGCGCGAATATGAACACTCCAATCTGACGAACGGCGGAGAGATCGTTAGAAATATTGCTCAGAATAATTCTATCAATCCTTATTTACTGCTCGCATTACTGGAATATCAAAGCAATTGGGTCTTTGGGCAGCCCCAGAACCTAGCTCAGCTGAAATACCCATTGGGGTACATAAATTACGATGATGACGGTTTAGTGCGTCAATTACGTTGGGCAGTGAATCAGCTTTCGATCGGTTATTACGGCTGGCGAGAAGGCCGATTAACTGAAGTTATACTCAAAAACGCCCAAAGTCCTACCCAGAATGTGACGGCCAGGATCGAACCCAGCCTTAACGCCGGTACAGTTGCCCTGCAGTTTTTTTACTCCCAGATCTATGACAGCGATGAATGGATACAGGCACTGGATGATGACACGGGTTTTATAACAACTTATGATGAGATGTTTGGATCTCCTGAAAACAGAACACAATATGAGCCCCTATTTTCCCATAATCTAGTCCAGCCTGACCTGGAATTACCCTTTAGACCCGGCGTGGTTTGGAACTATACAGGCGGTCCTCATGGTGCCTGGGAACGGGAAGGTTCCTGGTCCGCAGTAGATTTCGCTCCCTCTGGATTCCGGGGTGGGTGCTCAAATTCTTATGCGTATGTCACAGCTTCCGCTCCAGGCCTGGTCGTTCGGGCAGAAGATGGTGTAGTAATCATCAATCTGGATTACAACGATAACGAACATTCCGGTTGGGTCCTGCTATATCTCCACATTGCCACAGAGGGAAGGGTGGTCAACGCTGGTGATGAAGTGAACACTGGAGATAGATTAGGACATCCATCCTGCGAGGGTGGTATCTCAACTGGAACCCATGTCCATATGGCCCGAAAGTATAACGGGGAATGGATGACTGCAGACGGCCCAACACCTTTTACACTAAGTGGTTGGACGGCCCATAACGGGTCAGCTGTTTATAAAGGAACCCTTACCAAACCCGGGGAAGCCCTGGTAACAGCGAGTTCCTACAGTGCTCCGGGAAGCCAGATTAAGCGGTAAAATTGGTATCCTATGTCCCTCCAGCTGGAACAGAAGAGAAAGAAAAATAATCCCCTACTGCAGGCTTGCCTGATCCTGATCCTGGTATTATCCGCCTGCCTGCCTGACAATCCCGATCGGGATACCACACCCGTTCCAATCAATGCAGTTCCAGCTACCAGTACGTCAATACCTAAAACTGAAAGACCTGTTTATTCACCAGGCGAATTGGTGGAATATACAGCTCAGTCGGGAGATACCCTGGTCAATTTGGCCACTCGGTTCAACACTACGATTGAAGAGATCCTTAATGAAAATCCGGTCATCCCTGCCGATGCCACCACGCTCCCTCCCGGACTGCCAATGCAGATTCCGATCTATTATGAGGCCTTGTGGGGTTCCCAATTCCAAATCATGCCCAACTGCGCCTTCGTAAATGGACCCGCTCAAATCGATTTCGATATTGAGAGTTTTGTCCAGTCTCAACCAGGCTGGTTTAAATATTTTGAGCAGTTTGCCGCAGAGGAACAACGTTCCGGAGCAGAGATCATCACTTATATCTCAACAAGTTTCAGCATCAGCCCAAAATTACTACTGTCTCTTCTGGAATATCAGCTAAATGCACTCAGCGATCCAATTCAGCCAGATAACTTGCTCGATGGATATCCTCTGGGATACCGATCTTCTGGGTACCATGGCTTGTATATCCAGCTGGTCTGGGCAGCGAATATCCTGAACCAGGGCTATTACGGTTGGCAGGGATCTCATTTGGATACACTGGAATTCATGGATCGGACAATCGAACATCCGGATCCCTGGCAAAATTCTGCCACAGTTGCCATACAATATTATTTCTCTCACCTGGAACCAAAAGCGGTATACAGCCGCACCATACACACAGATGGATTCCAAAAGATATATCAGGATCTATTCGGGGATCCATGGACCTGTCAGCCACATATTCCAGGAAGCCTGCGCCAACCACAGATGACACTACCGTTTAAAGGTGGCGAAACCTGGGCTTTCACGGGCGGCCCTCATACCGGATGGGGCCAGGGTGATCCCTGGGCTGCTCTGGATTTTGCCCCACCTAGTGCCGAAACCGGTTGTGAGATAACCACAGCCTGGGCGGCAGCGGTTGCCCCCGGAATTATCGCCCGCAGCGAAACCGGCCTGATTGAACTGGACCTGGATGGAGATGGTGATTACCGCACCGGTTGGGTTCTGCTGTACCTCCACCTGGGCACTCAAAATAAGATCACAGTTAACACCTTGGTAGAAACAGGTGATAATCTGGGACACCCTTCCTGTGAAGGTGGTGAAAGTACCGGGTCCCATATCCATATCGCCCGCAAATATAATGGCGAATGGATTCCCGCGGCCGATGTGATTCCCTTTAATCTGGGAGGATGGATCGCCCACGCTGGCACCAGGGAATACCAGGGTACACTGGAGCTCTTTAGTGATACAGTCATCGCCAGCACAGATGCTGAAGAAAAAAGCCTGATCAGTTATCCCCGTCCCGCTCCCTGATCTCTCAAACACTTTTCAATCAATTTTCGACCCGATTCCCCAGCCTTTTTCTTACTGGTGGAGTATTTTTGGGTTAAAAATCACTTCAATTGGCCAAAAAACAGAGACAAAACAAGGAAAACTAAATAATATTAATATATATATTGATATTTCTTATTTTTCCCCTTGACAAACTAAATAATTTTGATATACTGTGAGCATTGTTCAGGAAAAACTAGGAGAAAGCGATGTTTCCGACAAATTTAGACGCTTTGAAATTTCATCAAAAAGAAATTCTTAAGCAAGCTGAAAATTACCGTTTGGCGAAATCCCTGGAGCAGACCGATCGCTGGGCAAACAGATTATATGCAACAGTTGGCCGCGTGTTGATCATAGCTGGACAGAACCTGGTAAAACGCACACTGACAGCTCACTATAACCGAAACCTATATATATAAATTTATAATCCCATTGGGAGCAAAAAATGTTTATAGCCACCTTAGAAACATTCAAAAGCCAGGAAAAAGAACTACATCAGCAGGCAGCTCAGTATCGCCTCGCGAGGTCCCTGGAACAGAATAATTTTCTCGTCAACTGGTTTTACGAATCCCTGGGCAGGATCTTGATCCTTTCTGGAGAACAACTGATCAATAACACCCGCGCAGCGGCCCACTAAGATAGCCTTACAAACAAGGAGATAACCATGCATCCACAACCCTCACATTGTCCTATCTGCGGCGGAGAAGTTATAGTAACCCAAATCAACTGCCGGGAATGCAACACGACCATCGAAGGACGTTTTTCTTCCAGGACATTTTCACAGCTGACCGAAAAACAAATGGATTTTGTTGAGACTTTTGTCCGTCTGGAAGGAAAGATCACCCACATGGAAAAGGAACTCGGCTTTTCCTATCCAACCATCCGCAAACTGCTTCACGATGTAATCAGGGCTCTCGGTTACGAACCGGGTGGCGATGAACTTTCCGAGCTTTCTGAAGAAAAACGACAGAAGATCCTGAATGACCTGGATCAAGGCGAAATCAGTTATGATGACGCTCTTAAGAAGCTCAAGGATGAGGAGAAATAACAATGGCGAAACACAGCATACCCATTGAAAACATATCCAAGCTTGTGATTGTCAGCGTCGGCGGCAGTCTTTATCTTTCTGGCTGGAATAACGACGAGATACGCATCAATGAACTGACTGACGAGAACTCACTCATAACCAAGAAAAATCAGACCGAGATCCAGTTCCCGGGCGACGGTTTTCTTCATGTTCCCCACTATCTGGAAGTTGAAATTCAGTCAGTTGGCGGCTCAGCCGTGATCAAAAGGATAAATAACGACTTGAAAGTAGCTTCCGTTTCCGGCGATCTGACTTTGACTGATGTCGGCAAGATCAGCGTTGGATCAGTGGGACGCGACGTGATCGCCAAACGCGTCCAGGGAGATATCAAAATTGAAAATATTGGAGGAGATGCACTTCTCAATAATATTCAGGGGCTGATAGGACTCACGCAAGTTGGTGGAGATATAGTTATTTCAGAAGTCAGCGGTGGAATTGAGGCGTCAGCAGGCGGAGAGGGCACCGTGGATTTTCATCCCGTTCCCTGGCAAGCTTACCAAATCAAAGTCGGCGGCAACCTTTCGGCCACTATGCCTGAGGAAAGCAATGCTGACCTGATCATTAAAAGCGGAACAAAAGATATCAGCCTGACTATTGGCGAGCTGGAAATCAAATCCAGCGACAAAGAATTATCCCAGCAACTAGGAGAAGGCGGCCCTCCTGTGATGTTAACCGCGGGCGGAAAGATATTTATCTCCGGTGATGATTTCAGTGTATTTACAGGTCTGAAAATGAATATGGATGATTTTGGTTCGTTTGCTGCTGATTTTTCATTTCAGACCGCCGATCAGATCAAGAACAGTTTAGGAAGCCTGGAAGAAGATCTCCGGGTATCACTGTCCGGACTGTCCGAATCTCTGGCAGACATTGGAATTTCAGAAGAGAATCTAAAAAAGTTCGGCATCCAGATCGAAGAAAGCAGCCGTATGGCAGCCGGAAAAGCAGAAATTGCTGCCATTAAAGCCCAGGCAAAGGTTGAAAAGAAAATTGCCCAAACCCGCCGCAAGGCACTGAAAGCCCAGGCCAAAGTGAAAGAATTTGACCTAGGGGATTTCCTAGAGACGCAGAAAGGGAACCGGGCTGTACACGAATCAGAACGGTTGCTTATCCTGGAAATGCTCCAAGAAAAGAAAATTTCCCTTGACGAAGCTGACCAATTGCTCAAAGCGCTGGAGGGAAAGAAATGATGGCTGCCGAAAACGAACGCTTAGAGATCCTGGAAATGATCCAAAAGGGGACCATCAGCCCCGAAGAAGGCATGAAGTTAATTGAAGCTATCGGAGAAAGCAGGGAAAATTCTGAAATCGAATACGCCATTGCAAAATCCGAGCTGGAAAGAAACTTCGAGCCAGCCGAGAGTGACGTTCACCCCGGGGAAGCCAATCAAGAAGATTTCAACAAATTAAAAAGCTGGTGGATCATCCCATTCTGGATTGGAGTTGCCGGAACTGTTATGGGTGGTTCTTTAATGTACGGGTCCTGGTCTTCCCGAGGTATTGGTTTTGGCTTCATCGCATCCTGGATACCATTTTTGATCGGGATTGGATTGTTAATCCTGGGTTGGAACAGCCGTACCGGCCCCTGGCTGCACATCAGGGTTCAACAGAAACCGGGAGAGAAACCGGAAAGGATCGCTATCAGTTTTCCGATCCCAAATCGTTTTTTTGCCTGGAGTCTCAAAACTTTTGGTAGTTTTATCCCTAAGATGAACCTCTCGAGTGCGGATGAGATCCTGCTCTCGTTGGGAAATTATTCCCAGGGGGATACACCGTTGACAATAGATGTAAATGACAGTGACGACGGCGAAAAAGTAAAGATATATATTGGTTAGGATAAATTCCTACGAAGGAGCAGGAATATGGTTACCAGCGAAGAACGGATGAAAATCCTCAAAATGATCAGTGACGGAAAAATCACAGCAGAGGAAGGTTCAAGGTTGATTTCAGCCCTATCTCAACGGAGTGAAAAAGCTGCAAAATCCGCCAATCGATCCCTTTCGAATCAGATGCTGAGGGTCCGGGTTACAGATATGTCTACCGGAAAGGCCAAGGTGAATGTCAATCTGCCCATGAAACTAGTTGATGCCGGATTGAATATCGCCGCCCAGTTCACTCCAGAAATGGAAAACGCCCAAATGATGGAAGCAGTGAAAGAAGCCCTGGCCGAGAATATGCGCGGCAAGATCGTCGATGTGATCGATGAAGAGGATCGAGAACATGTAGAGATATTTATCGAATAACCCCACTTTTATCAGGTGGATAAAAGAAAAAAGCCCGAAATCCGGGCTTTTTTCTTTGTTAGGGAAGATCGTCTTATTTATTTTTCTGGAATATCTTCAACATCAGCCGTGACAATATCTTCTCCCGCCGGGACATATTCAGGTACAACAACCATCATAATAAGGTAAGCCCAGAACAATCCGCTGACGGAGGCAAAGAAACCCAGCACAAATACCAGCCGGACAATAGTTGGGTCGATGTCAAAGAAATCCGCGATACCGGCACATACGCCTCCGACCATTCGGTCTTCAACTGAACGATGAAGTCTTTTATATTCATTAGCCATTTCTAATTCTCCTGATCACTAGTCATTTTTATCTATAAGAATATACGGCAATATCTATTTAAAGTTGTATCAATACAGAAGAATATGTCTTTCTTCTATAACCTGCCCATCTTTTGATATAATCAGAGAAATATAAAAAAACCGAGGAACTATGGATATATATGATCAGGAAGCTCCATCAGTAAATATTAGTGTCCGCTTAAAGCAGCTTCGGGAAGAGAGAGAACTTTCGATCCGGGGGCTGGGCCGCCTAAGCGGATTATCCGCAAATGCGCTAAGTGTCATTGAAAGAGGACTGTCTTCACCATCTGTGAGCACGCTTTATAAGATTGCCACTGCGTTAGAAATACCGGTCACAGCCTTTTTTGAAGAGACCCCCCCCAAACAAGACGTTGTGAACATCAAATCGTCGGAACGCAACCGCATCCCTCTCTACCGGGGATTGTGGGAAGGACTGGGCGGCTCCCATTACGAGGGTTCCGTTGAGCCATTCATGGTCACGCTGGAAGCCGGCAGCAGCAGCGGCCGTTTCCCGATGACCCATTCCGGCCATGAATTTGTTTTTTGCCTGCGGGGTGAATTTGTCTACGAGGTAGGCGAAGATACCTACAACCTTGAAGCCGGTGATGCCTTGTTATTCACCGCTGACCTGGAGCACAAATGGCACAATCCCGGCAAAACAGTTGCTAACGCCTTGATCATGTTATGCGGGTTCAGACCTGGAGAAAGCCCCAGCAAGTACCACCTCTCAACAGGAAAAACCGAGGAAAAAGAAGAGGAAGAATAAAAAGCCTTGTAATTAAATGAACTGAACCCCCAAAACAGGACACGAAATAAAACACCTCTCGTACAATATAAG
>CAZOUN010000006.1:0-61785 GCA_964582965.1 uncultured Anaerolineales bacterium
TGACCTTGATATCGTATTCTGTGATCAACTCTGGCGGTAAATACGCTGTACTATCGGTAACAATTGCGACTTTGTTCATCTCTTTTACTCCTGGAGAAGATCCTTTTGAGAAAAAAATATTATTGCTGCTAAATTCCCAAAAACGGAGCGGGATTACCCACTCCGTTTGTAGCACCCTCGGCGTGACTCGAACACGCGACCCCTTACTCCGCAAGCAAGTGCTCTAATCCACTGAGCTACGAGGGCAAATTGGTTGAAGCTGATTGTACAACATGGGATTATAAATGGCAATAGCGGGAAGGAATATGCCAATTTAAGAGGATTTCTGGATTAAAACTTAACTGCATATTTGTGAAAAAAATTTGGATTGGGAGGGCACCATAATCTGGATATGATGAAGGTCATGCAATATCCATGAGCTTGTACTTTCCCTTACGAGATAAGGTCTGATATGATTACTGCGTGAAACGGGATAAGTTTATCTTTATCACTGTTTCCTCCTTTGGTGAAAGCCTCCTCAAGCGGATAATTCTGGTTGAGGAGGCTTTTTTCATAAAATCTGACCTGATCCAAGGTTTCTTCATCCATCTATAATATTTTTGTTAAAATAATGCTGGAAGATAACGCAGGAAGCTATAATATTCTGTAAGGTTTAGCGATAGAATAACATCTATAAAGAAATGAAAATTGGAAGGATCAGATTTTTTTGATACCAAAAATACAATCCAAAAGGGAAAAAGTATGAAAAAGCGGAATAGTATCCTATTTGTTTTAGGAATCTTGGCACTGGTCACTCTGGCTTGTGTATTCAATCCCCTGGCGCTTCTGGAGCAGCCCTCGGCTGTAAAGAATGAGGAGGTTGTGACAACGATATCCACAGTTTCTATTGACGGGGGAGACCTGCCGGCCCTCTACCAGGCCATCAACCCCGGCGTTGTTGCAATCCGGGCATTAACCGAAGAGGGCGGAGGATTAGGAACAGGTTTTGTCTGGGACAAACAAGGCCATATAGTCACAAATTTCCACGTTGTAGATTCTGCGACGGATCTGGAAGTGGATTTTCCCTCTGGATTTAAGACCAGAGCAGATGTTTTGGGTTTTGATACTGATACAGATCTGGCTGTGCTCAAGTTGAATCAGCTGCCGCCAGAGCTGGTTGTTCTCACTTTGGGAGATAATCATGATCTGGTTGTTGGACAAACAGTGATTGCAATTGGCAACCCCCAGGGATTAAACGGAACCATGACCCAGGGGATAATTTCTGCATTGGGCAGGACACTGAATTCAATGCATTTTGCTCCAGGAGGCGGAGCATTTTCCACGGGTAATATTATCCAAACCGATGCCGCTATTAATCCTGGAAATTCCGGCGGCCCATTGATCAATCTCAACGGCGAAGTAGTTGGAATTAATTCAGCAATCAGTACAACCAGCATTGATATCAGCGGGCAGCCGGTTAATTCCGGTTTGGGTTTTGCGATTTCTATTGATACAGCTAAGAATGTAATCCCTGATTTAATTGAATTTGGTTCTCACGACACCCCATTTGTCGGCATTCAGGTCTTGAGTGAAGTCAGCTTATTCGTTCAGGAAGAACTGGAACTCCCGCAATCCACAGGTGTTTATATTCTGGAAGTGACCCCGGGAAGCCCGGCTGACAGAGCCGGCTTGAGAGGTACAGATGTCGAAGGTGTTATTCCCCTGGGTGGAGATTTGATCATTGGTATCGATGACCTGGAAGTTCAGAACTTTCAGGATTTTATGGGGTATCTGCTCACATACAAAAACCCCGGAGACGATGTGGTAATCACTGCTATACGAGATGGGGAAGTCTTGGAATTTGAGGTCAGGCTTGAAGGACGACCATGATATAGGATCTTAACTGCTAGCTGATTAAGGTTTAGTTCATTGCGTTCGGGAATAAATTCTGCGGTAAATGGCAAATATCTCTGAAATACTCTTGATATAGGTTTGTGTTTCAGAGAACCTGATGATTTCCACAAATAGATCTGGATCTCCTCCGGCTTCATCCAACCAGATGCCAGTATTTCCCCCTCCAGCGTTATACGCGGCCAGGGTCGTGTACATATCTCCATCGAAATATGATCTTAGAAAAGCTAGATAGGCAGTACCCAGCTTAACACTGACAAACGGACGATAAAGGTCTTCATCGCTGTAATCTGGCGGCCAACCATCTTCGTCAGCTTGCTCCGCGCCAGTGCTGGGTATGATCTGCATCAATCCCCTTGCGCCGGCAGTGGATCTGACAAAACCTTCAAAGAGGGATTCCTGCCAGATGACACTGAAAAGCAGCAAAGGATGGAATCCGTATTCCTGCCCGGCTGGAATTACTAAATCACTGTAATATGTTCCAAATCGGATATGGTTAAAATAGACCGGAGCATTCATGGTTTGCGCATTATCCATACCGGCTGCTGTGAGCACCTGGCGAGAGGCAAAGATGGCAGGCCTGTACAATCCCAGGTCCAGATAATAGTTAGCCAGCCGGTAACTGCTGATGGGGTCAAAACTGACTTCATTCCGGAGAGATTCAAATTCTGCCCTGGCATCACTATACAGGTCCAGTTCCCAGAATTCTGTTCCACGGATGATACGTGGGTCTTCAGCCAGTAATCCGAGACTGTCCAGGTTTGTCTCCGGTGGGATAGAAAAAGTCGCCTTGATCCAGGCCTGGGCTTCTTCTTTTTCAACTTGAACATCGATCCCGATATCATAGTCTTGAGGTGGAGTGAATGGCTCTCGGCCCTGGAGCAGGTCCCTGGCTCGTTCGCTGTAATATCCTGTAGGATCTGCGTTAGCGCTTTCTTGCCAGGAAGCTTCGGCGGCGGCCGGATTTCTCTGGAACTGATGCACTTTTCCGATCCAGAATAAAGCCTGGGAAAGCTCTTCAAAGTCCTGAGAAGCGTCCCTGTAGGTAGAGAATCTTGATAGGGCCGTGTTATAGGCTGATAATCTGATCTGACAGATAGCGCTCTTGAAAAGACTCAAATTCCCGTATGCTGAAGTTGGATATTCATCAAAGACTCGTTTCCAGAGTTCGGAAGCGGTTTCCAGATCTCCTGTCATCTCTTCAACTCTACCAGCGTCATACAGGAACTCTGCCGCCCGGGGTTGATATGGATTGCTCTGGACAAAATTCTGCAGTACCCGGCTGGCTTCACCATATCGGTCTAAATTAAACCATAGCGAATAGGCCTTGAATTCCCAGGCCTGGACCCAGTAGGCGTGTTCAGGATACTTATCGATCAATTCATTCCAGGCGATCAGCGCCTCTTCATGCCTACCCATGCCCCGCAGCGAAAAACCCTTAAAATAAAGCGCTGTCCCACGATCTGCGGCTTCGGGATCTGCCAGGTAGCGATCAAAAGCTTCCACAGCATAACTGTACTGGCCGGCATAATAATCTACCAACCCCCGATCGAGGTCATTGATCGCAAAACCATTATTAACGATCTCTATCAGCCCCAGGTATGAATCATAACTGAGTGGATACTGGATAACTGCGTCTCTGAAAGCTGCTTCTGCTAGATCATTTTGTCCCAGTTCCAGGTAAGAAAGTCCGAGTAAATAATCTGCCCGGGCCTTGGCATAGTCATTACCTGTTTGAGTATAGACGTCATTGTAGATGACAATGGCCGTGTTGTAATCTTTCAGCTTGGCATATTCCTCACCAATTTTTAACTGCAGGGTATAGAGGTCCTCACCGCTGCCAGCGGCAATAGCGGCCTGATAGGCCTCAATCGCTTTGATGGATTCCCCGGCAGCTGAAAGGGCATTACCCCTCTTATGCTGCATGTAGACATCTAGAATACCGGGCCGTCGATTCAGATATAGTGTATAGGCATCTGCAGCTTCCAGATCTCGATCCAATTCAGTAAATGTTTCAGCCAGGGCGAAATAAGCTTTGTGGACGATATCCGAGTCTGGATAACTGGCTACCAGCAGGCGCAGGTAATCTAAAGCCTTCTGGTAATCACCTTTCTGGATAAAAACCTTGCCGAGCCCCAATAATGCCGCACTGCCTTCTTCAGGGGTTTGAGCTCGGGCAAGCGTATCTTCATAACTCGTTATTGCTGATTCCCAGTCCCCGTAAAAATAGTGAATATCGCCGGATATCGAACTTTCCAGCGGCGGAAGGATAGGTGTGGAAGTGGGGACAGGCGTATACAGTGCAAGGTCTTGTACTTCCGCTAATTCTGTTTCGACAGGATCTTCAGAAATAGCAGGGTTGGCTCGCCGGGTGGTTACCATATACCACCCCGCAATGGATATTGTTACGATCAAAATGATCAATGTAGATCTCTGATAGAATCGTCTTCTCATATTTTTAGGAGAGTAATGAAATTATATGGTCCATTCCCCATGGATAATTGCGGTCAGATACCATTGATCATTTTCTGGTACGAAAACCAGCCGCAAGCTACGCCAATCCATACCGCCATAACGGGGGTCGGTCCCGGGGAAATGATATTCAATCATAATACCATTTGGGAAGATTTCCTGGATATTGTTAATGGAGTTCCCTGAACTTACCTCGAGATTAAATCCTATCACACTCGACTTTAGATAATCCTGGTCATAAACGAATTGTTGATGATAATCGAAAAATGTTAAATCGATTGGCTTGCCTGTACCATCAAATTGTCCCCAGGTAATTGGTTCCAGAGAGCCTGTTAAGCTAGCAAGATCTGGAGGGCACACTATTTGGTTGTCAGGATTGAGGTTTTGATAAGGAGAAAAACGGAGGCAGGTTTCTGGATGGATAAATGGAAGCAATTGATCATATTGTTCGGTTTTTAACGACGCAAGAACTTGTTGGCCAAGGATGATCAGATCCTTGGGGAGAGTGCCGTGTTGTTCAGCTAAAAATCCCAGGTCTACCCAACCAACAGTATCCTGGTGACCGATAAACACCCAGGTAATATTACCTTGCTGATAGATATCCCCGGTCGGCAGGATGTCAGTTCCGTAGGAAGGGATCTGACCCACGACAAGGGAGTCAGCGGAGGGTTTTCCATGAACACTCAAATAAGAATCCTGAGCAATTCCAACCACTGAGTACCTATCGAAAAGCTCTTCAATCTCTAATGAAATTACCTGTGTTGGTTGGATTTCGACAGGCGTGATCGTGGGAGCAGGTTTCGGTACTTCCGAACAGCCAGACAGGATTGCACCCGGAAATAAAAAAAGTCCGATCAATATTAGTATCACTTTAGAGAGATTCTTATTGATTATGGTTTGCATAATACTCACAAATTTGGGTTAAGGGGCATTCAAGGCAGAGAGGTTGGCGGGCTTTGCAGATCTCACGACCCAGTTGGATGATGTTCAAATGAACGGGATAGTATGTTTCAGGTTCAAATTGCTCAGCCAGATATGTATGAGCTTTAGCGGCATTCATGTTCTCAGGCCGGATGCCCAGTCTCCCGGTGACCCGATAAACGTGGGTATCCACTGGAAAAGCCGGCATATCAAGAGAGAAAAGTAGTACGATTGCGGCGGTTTTTGGACCAACCCCTTTAAGCTTGTTCAACCAATCTGAGGCTTCCTGGCTTGACATTTCTTTCAGAAAATCCAGTTCAATCCGCCCTCTTTCTTTCGTGATCACTCTTAAGGCATTTTGAATCGCCGGGCCTTTTTGGTTGGCCAATCCCGCGGTTTTAATCAAAGGTAAGATCTGTTTTTCTTCAGCATCCCTGATCTCTTCCCAGGTAGGTAATCTTTCCAGGAGCGTATTATAAGCGATGTCCCGGTTAACATCGTTTGTGTTTTGGGAGAGGATAGTAGATACCAATTCCCCTACAGGAGATAGGTGAGGACGCCAGGTAGGCGGACCATATTTATCCACCAGGAGCTGGTGGATCTCAGCCGCAAACTGTTTTTTATTCATAGATTAGCTGTATTGTAATTGAAAACAGGGTTTTCCCAAACCAATTGGAATCTGGCATTGATTGCGATAATTAAATGTTGGTCCAAGATCGCTTAATGCTGGCAATTCCTCTGACGAGAGGAATTTTAATTGACGGAGCACCTCGATCATCACAGCCCCCAGGGCTCGTTTCCCAAGGTCTCCACTCGCAATTTTCAGAGTTATGCCTAATGCTGGAGATCCAGGAGCAATTGCATTTTCAAATAAACCAGCGGCCTGGTAGGCTTCAGCTCCTGCTTTGGAGATGATCTTCCCTTTCTTAAGTTCCATCAATCTGGTATCCAGTCTGCCGGGACCGGCTACAAAAAACGGATGATTGCTCATGGCTGATGTGATTTTCTGGCAGGCTTGAGTCCGGCTTTCCGGGAAACCATCCGGTTTTACTAGCCTGGCCCAGCCCAAGGCAGCATTGTAGAGGGGAACTGCGAAAGTCGGCACCGAACAGCCATCCCTTCCGAGTTGGACCTGGTCTGCGGCAAGGCCGCAAAAATCGCTGAAGGTTTCCAGTATTTGCTGCTGGACGGGATGATCAACCTCTGTATATCTCTCTTTGGGCACACCCATCAGCGCAGCTTGTCCTAACATCCCAGAATGTTTTCCCGAACAATTATGGTGGTTTTGGGTAGGTGATTTTCCCTGGTCTTTGAGTTTCGTTCGACTGGCTTTGTCAAATGGTTGGTGGGTGCAGCACAATAGATCATCCTCAGTGATACCAATTTTATTCTGCAGGCCGAATACTGTTTTTAAATGAGTGTCTGTGCTGGAATGTGAAGAGCAGGTTATGGCCAACTCTTCACCTGTCATATTAAACTTGGTTAATCCACCCATTTCAACCAATGGAATAGCCTGAAAAGGTTTTGATGATGAGCGCATGAAAGTCACAATGTTTGGATCCCCAGCCGAGGCAAATAGGTCACCATCGGCTGTCACAACTGCAACAGCGCCGTAATAGATGGATTCTACAACATCTCCACGAAGTATCTGAAAGAGAGGAATATAGCCCGGATTGGATATTTCAGGGTCTTTCATATTGGGTATCCTGAATAGGTTCATCCAGTTGGCGAATTTTTAGGGGATTTATTTTCCGTTCTCATCTATTCGGGGAAAGTAATTCCTTAAGTAGTATTCTGATAGACCATGTTGAAGTCTTTGGAGGAAGAAATCGCGATCTCTTTTCAAGAATTTGAAATCATCCAAGAATTTCTCCGCCTGGTTTTTTATATCCTCGGCTGATACCTTTCGATTGGCAAGCTTATCTATTCGCCGGTATATCTTCCGGAAAGTTTTCTTCAGCTCGCGGATATGATCCTGCGTTATGGGGCCTCCGCGTCCGCTGATCATCTCATAGTCCCGGAAGCGGGTTCTGAGCAATACGTCCAGGGTATCTATCCAAGTTGGCAGATGAGCTTTACCTAAAAATGGAGGACCCGTATCGACGACGGCGTCTCCGATAAACATAACCTTTTGGGAAGGAATAATAACCCAGCTGGAGCCAGGTCTTGGTCCGGGATGATGTTCAACCAGCACTTCTTCATCGGACCAATGGAATTGTATTTTTTCAGTGAAAGTGATGTCAGGGACCATCCACTGCATTCCTGATGTTTCAGGATATTTTTCCCACTGTGAGCCGCTTTCAGGAAACTGTCCCCGATAGATCGTATTCGGTTCTTGAAGTCCGGTGGCGGCATCTTTATGGGTAAGGATCGGGCAATCCAGGTTCTTGGCGCCAATGGTCCGGTCTGGATGGTCATCCAGGCAAACAGCCAATTTGTGGATCGTTCCCTGGCTGCGATTCAATAGTGTGGTCTTCCAGCGATGGCCATCTTCAGGTCGCAGCGGTGCATCTATGAAAATCATTCCCCGGGGCAGCAGGATTGCACCAATGGTCGGTCCTGGGTAACTATCTTCGTAATAAATCCCGGGTCTAATTTCGTGCATTTATTCTCCTCTAGGTTCTTTGACGATGTATGATCCTATCTTAGAGCGACGGGATCGTAAATGTGAATTTCGCGCCACCTTCGGGCAGGTTTTCCACCCATATCCGGCCTTTGTGGCCTTCAACAGCCAGTCTGCAAAAAGCCAATCCCAATCCTAATCCTTTTATTCGTTCATCCGGGTGAATGCGGGTGTATTTATCGAAAATCCGGTCAATACATTCAGGATCAACTCCTGGTCCTGAATCCTGGACCCAGAAGCGGATGGCTTGGCCTTCAATCTCGACTCCAATTTCAATATGTCCCTGGGAGGGAGTGAATTTGATGGCGTTCTGGAATAAATTGATCAAAACCCTCTCAAGCATATCCCTATCAGCATGAATTTGGGGAAGATCAGGGGGGATATTCAGCGATACGGTTTGTTTTTTTGCATCAGACTGGGTGATCAAAGCTTGTTTGGCATAGTGGATCAGATCGGCTGGTTTTACTTCTTCTAAATTAGTAATGGCTCGTCCACTTTCCAGTTTATTGATATCAAGCAGTGATTTAGTCAGGCGTTGGATCCGTACAGTGGAGCGATTGGCGATATCAAACAGGTCCTGGATCTCTTGATCTTTTGCGCCTGGTAGAGATGCCTGGATTACATCCAGGCTTGAGATCACGTTGGATAATGGAGATCTCAGGTCATGGAAGATCATGGATGTCAGGTCTTCCCGCAATTGATCCAGTTTTTTCCTTTCTGAGATATCCCGTAAGATCCACTGCAATCTGCAAATATTGGCTATCTGGATCTGGTAAACATTGACGTGGATTGGAATGTCATCAGTGTTTTTGGTTTTCAGGTTGGATTCATAAGAGCAAGATGCTTCTTCCTCAAGCTTCGAAAAATCTTCACCTACGATTTCCCAGTCAATGTCATGAATTTCGCTGATGGATAATTCTCTGATTTCTTTTTCAGTGTATTGACTGGTTTCCAGCGTGCGGTTGTTCGTTTCAATTACCTTGCCCTGCAAATCGGTAATGATAATGGGGTCAATGCTGTTTTCAAACAGATCGTGGTAGCGGCTGTTTGTGATCTGAATGTCTTCATATAACTGGGCGTTTCTGATGGACGACCCGGCCAGGCTTCCAATACCGGATAATACCTGGAGAGCGTCTGTCTGAAAATGGCCAGAGATGGGATTCATAGCTTCCAGCACGCCGAGGATTTTCCCGGGAATGAATATCGGTGCGGCAACGATCGCAGAGGGAGATATCTCCGGGAAGAGCTGATTTGTTTGTGAAAAGCGGGGATCGGCTTTTGTGTCCGGGATAATCTCCCCTTCACCGTTTTCTGCAACCCATCCGGCAAATCCCTCACCAATTCTGATTTTTCTTCCAACCAATGATGAACGGAGATCAATGGTGTCGTGGATGGCAGCCTTATATACAAGATTGCCTTCAACTTTATCAATAAGAGACAGGGTGACGACTTCAACCTCGAGAGCAGTTTGAATTTCCTTGAGAATATTTTCCAGAACGGTATCCAGTTTCAAAGTTGATGACATAGCTGTCGCACTGTTTGCCAGTGCTGTCATAACTCTCGCACGCCGTTCACTTTCGCCATAAAGCTGCGCATTGAGGATCGCGATCCCAGCTTGATCCGCGATGGCATAGACCAGGGGCAGTTGATACTTTTGAAGGTAATTGGGTTGTGGATGGGCCAATGTGATCACACCCATTAAATCATTCCGGGCCATGATCGGCACGGCGACAACTGATTTTGCGCCGGTGACTTTATCATCAGGCCGACGAAGCCAGCGTTCATCCTGGCTGGTATCAGGAATATTCACTGCATCCCGGTTTTTAACTACCCAACCTGCCAAGCCTTCTTCCAGGGTTTCCCTCAGCCGTTCAGTAGTATGGGTAAGAACCTGGCCGTTCACAATCATGGCAGATTCGAGGGGATGTTCATTTTCGTCCAGGACGATAATACTACCGCTGGTGGCTCCAATTGTTTTCAAGGAAAGGGATAAAACCCGCTCGAGAACAGTGGATAGATCAAGGGTGGTTGCAATTTCGTGGCTGATGCGATAAAGCAGCTCCAGCGAAGCGTTTTGCGTTCTATTTTTCAGATCGTTACCGTTTTTATTATTTGTTTTCATACAAGGAATCCTACTAGCATTATTCTAACTCAAATCCTGGAAAAGGTTTTGAGAATTGATCAAACTACTGATTAAAACCCTCAAAAACCCCAAAATGGGTTTGAGAGGACCCAAAAACGTTCTCATGCTTATTAAAATTGATTAATTCCCTCTTTGGGGACGAAATTACTCTCAGTTTTGTATGTCTATAGAAAAAACAAATCCCGCTGTTAATAGTACTCAATGAGTAAAAGACCTACGCCGAGGGCGTTACTAGTTTTAAAAATTGTTTTGGCTAAAAGATTTCGGAAGATAAAGTTTCTATGGGGGAATAGTTGGGAGCTGTAAAAGCAGGTCTTCAACTGTCAGTTTGAGATTGGCACTTTTTTGCAGCAGGCCATGGGCACGTTGAAATAGTTTAACGGCTGATTTTGCATCTTGGAGATCGATAGAGCTTATTATGTCCTGGATCTCACGTTCACGATCGATGTTGCGGATGGGGGTGTCTGATTTTCCTATTTGCAGCAGAATATCATGCCAAATTGAGCTCCATGTGTTTAGCATTTCCTGGACCATGGCTGGATCCTTGACAAGTTGATTTGCATAGGCAAATCTGGCAACGGAGTCCCCCGTGAGGATTTCAAAGTGTTGGTCCAGGAGAGTGTTTCTCACCTCGAGGGTTTCTGGAACCTGATGATATGCCCGGGCAAGTTCTGGTTTTCCGGCAGATATGTGAGCCAGGAAATCAGCCTGGTCTGCTGGGATCTGATATAAATTTTCCAATCCCTGCCGAGTTGTTTGAATTGGTACGGGATTGAGTTTGATCTCTTCGCAGCGTGAAGCAACTGTTTCAAATAGGGAGCTAGCGGAAACGGCAGTGAGGATCAGGATAACGGACCCAGGTGGTTCTTCCAACGTTTTTAAAATCGAATTCTGAGAATTCCTGTTCGCTAATTCAAAATCGATCAATAAGCCGAACCGTCTGGATGCTTCATAAGGAGAGAGGGATAACTTCCGGACCATTTCTCTGATCTGGTCGATTTTGATCTGTTTGCTACCATCTTCAACACTGATAGGAAAGAGGTCCGGATGTTCCAGCCGCTGCAGCCTGGTGCAGGTTGGGCATTCCAAGCAGGGAATCCCGGGACCTTTGGAATTCGGACAGCAAATAGCCTGAATAAAACGGATTGCCAGGTTCTTCTTTCCGATCCCGCTTGGCCCGGTGATTAAATACGCATGGCGCAGCGTGTTATTTTCTATGTGTCCCTGCAGTAATTGGACCGCCCATTCGTGTCCGATCATATCCCATGTCATGGATGAATTTTACTTCGGGGGAGATATTTACGCAATGTTGTTGACATGCATCTGGCAACCCATTAGAATGAGCCCAGTATGGATATCCTGAAATCACTTAATAGCCAACAAATAAAAGCAGTAACTTCTCCTCCTGGCGCCATTCTTGTTCTGGCTGGACCAGGTTCTGGAAAAACCCGGGTGTTAACACACCGCGCTGCCTATCTAATTGATGAATTGAAGATCCAACCTTATCATATGCTGGCTGTAACTTTTACAAATAAAGCAGCATCAGCAATGGGAGACAGGATCGAAGATTTATTGGGCCAATACGCTGCGGGAATAACCCTGGGCACCTTCCATTCAACCTGTGCCAGGTACCTGCGCATGGAAGCTGAGTATTTACAAGTAAATCAAAATTACGTGATATTTGATGCGGATGATCAGCTACGGGTAGTAAAACAAATTTTTAAAGACTTGAAAATCAATGGGGACGATAAAAATAATAAAGCTAACAATAGCCCTTACAGACTTGAATATAGACCCCAAGCAATCCTTGCTGAAATTTCTAAAGCGAAAAACAATCTGCGTTTACCAGGCGATTTGTCCAAAGAAACACCCCTTGATCAGGTAGTCCTAAAAGTTTACCTGGCATATCAGAAGATTCTCTTAAACAGTAATGCATTTGACTTCGATGATCTGCTGCTCCAATTCGCATTATTGTTGAGAGATAATGAAAAGATCCGGGAAAAATATAGCCGCCGCTATCAACATATCCTTGTTGATGAATTCCAGGATACTAATATGACGCAATATACTTTGCTGAAACATTTGGCATCCTACCATGGGAACTTATTTGTAGTTGGTGACCCTGATCAGTCGATCTACCGTTGGAGAGGTGCAGACTACCGAAATATTAATCGCTTTGAAAAAGATTATCCGGATGCTGAGGTAATTTTACTTGAACAGAATTACCGTTCAACCCAGAATATTCTGGATGCGGCAATGGCAATCATTGATAAGAATACAAACCGGACACCGAAAAAATTATTCACAGATCGAGGTTCGGGAGAAAAGATACTGATCAGGGAAGCGGCTGATGATCGTGAACAGGCAAATTTTGTTGTTAATATTGTCCGTCAACAAACCAGGGAGAAGAAAACATCTCCAGCTGATTTTGCTGTCATGTATAGGACAAATGCCCAATCGCGAATATTGGAAGAAGCTTTTATCTCCGCTGGTCTTCCCCATAAATTAATTGGTGCCCAACGTTTTTATGGGCGGAGGGAAGTGAAAGATATCATTGCCTACTTGCGGCTGGTGGTTAATCCTAGTGATGTTTTCAGTTTAAGGCGTGTGATTAATACACCCAGGCGAAAGATTGGAAATAAAACATTGGAAGCCCTGCTCAATCTTGCGACACAGTTGGATATATCGGCTGGGGAACTATTGTTAAGACTTGGCAAGGAGGATCCCAAAGAATTGGATTCTTTTTCTCGAGCCGCTGGTAAGAATCTTGCGGGATTCGGTGCGAAACTTCTCAGATGGCGGGAAAGATATGAAACCCTGCCACCGGTAGAAATTGTCCATCAAATTATCGATAATATTGAATACAGGGATTTTCTTGAGAATGGTACAAAAGAAGGTTTTGAGCGTTGGGATAATGTTATCGAACTTGAACGGCTTGCTGCTGAGTATCATTCTGTCGGACTCCATGAATTTCTGGAAAATGTTGCCCTGGTCTCCGATCAGGACACGATAGACCCGACTCAAGAAACTACAACATTATTGACTTTGCACGCCGCAAAAGGATTGGAATTCAAGCAGGTTTTGATCATTGGTGTGAATGAAAAAATCCTTCCCCATCAACGATCATTTGAGGACGAGGAAGATATGGAGGAGGAACGTCGGCTATTTTATGTTGGCATTACCAGAGCCAAAGACCGTCTGATACTTTTTCACTCCCTGGGCCGCCTCACATATGAAGGTTTTGAATCCCTGGATGCCTCCCGCTATTATGAGGATATTCCTTCGAATCTAAGGGAGGATTACACCGGTACTTTTTCGAGGGGAAGAAGTGCCAAGCCAGCTATGACCTATTCCTCCTGGAAAGAAATGAAAAGTGAGAATAAAAGGCCAGTGGCCCAGGAACGCCAGTACAATCCCGGAGATAAAGTACTTCATCCGAAATTTGGAGAAGGCCTGGTGATTAATAGCGAATTGCGGGAAGACGATGAGATCGTTACAGTCATTTTCGAAGGACTAGACAAGGGCAATCAAAAAAGGATGGTCATTGCTTCTCTGGCAGATATGAAAAAGATCAGCTGATCGTAAATGGTAAAATACAATTAGTTCTCCCATCATCTGGCAAAGAGGGAAACCTGTTATGGCCGTAATTGAAAAAGGCTCATTTGAAGTGATCAGCCGCAGCCCAACACAAACCCGACGGGTTGGCATGCGATTGGGCGAGCTGCTGCTTCCAGGTGATGTGATCTGCCTGGAAGGAAATCTCGGGGCTGGTAAAACAACGCTCGCGCAAGGGATAGCATCAGGTTGGGGGTCTTATGACTCTGTAACCAGCCCATCTTATGTGCTTGTCAATGTCTACCGTCGGCTGGATCAAAATCAACTTTTCCACTTGGACGCTTACCGTTTATCTGGGCCGGCTGAAGCTATCGATTTGGACCTGGATGCAATGCTAGGCCAGGGTCCGCTGCTGGTAGAGTGGGCTAATCGAATTCAAGAAGCTCTACCGGATGAGTATTTATGGATCAAGATGAGATTGATCAATGAGGAACAGAGAGATTTTATCGTCAATGCTAAAGGTGCAAGGCATAAAGATATCCTGAACCGGTTCAGGGGAGATATTTACGGAGCTTAGATGTTACTTGGTATAGATACATCAACTCAATCTGTTGGAATCGCGATCTATGATGGCCATCAGATCCTATGTGAAGAGAGCTGGATATCCCGCCGATATCATACTGTGGAACTGGCCGGGGCTGTGGATGCCAATCTGAAAAGAGCCGGATTGAACCCCAAAGATCTGGATGTGCTCGCTGTCGCGACAGGACCAGGATCATTCACTGGCTTGCGGATTGGAATGGCACTGGTTAAAGGTCTTGCTTATACTCATCAACTACCTGTGATCGGAATCCCGACACTGGATATTACTGTCCAGGCGATACCAACTTGCGATAAACGTTTAGCAGCAGTCCTGCAAGCTGGCCGCAGCCGGTTGGCAGTGGGTTGGTATCAGGCGGACGATGACCAATGGTCCTCCGAGGACCTCGTTGAGAATCTCTCCTTTGATGAATTGCTTGAAAAGATAAACCAGCCCTGTATTCTGACAGGTGAGTTAACCAAAGAGATCCGCGAGGTCGCTGCAGAACATGAACTCATCAGCGCAGCTGACCCAACCTTATCCATGCGCAGCCCGAAATACTTGGCGAAATTGGCCTGGGAGAGATGGCAGGCTGGTGATGTTGATGATGTTTTGACGTTGAAACCTTTTTATCTGCATAAAGGTGACCCGATCCCGGGATAGCCTTTTTCTTTCCAAGGAGTGAACGATTTAATGAACCAGGATCTGGAGCTGAAAAAAATAGCAGAAGCTGTTGCTGTGTGCAAAAAATGTGATCTATCCTACTCCCGCGAAAAAGGGGTGCCTGGTGAAGGGCCAGCCGACGCTGATATCATGTTTATTGGTGAAGGTCCCGGCTTTCATGAGAATATGCAGGGAAGGCCATTTGTCGGAGCTGCAGGAGACTTGTTTGTAGAACTGCTGGATGCTATTGGAATGAAAAGGGAACAGGTGTTTATCACCAATGTTGTTAAATGCCGCCCGCCAGGAAATCGCGATCCCCAACCAGAAGAATTGGCAGCATGCAATCCTTATCTGGAGAAACAGATCCAGATCATTAATCCAAAAGTAATTGTTACCCTTGGCCGTTTTTCCATGGCGCGGTTCATACCACAGGCCAAGATTAGCGAGATCCATGGGCAGCCGGTCAAAATGAAGGGAATGTTGATAGTGCCCTTTTTCCATCCGGCCGCTGCTCTTCATAGGCCTTCACTGCGGCCTACCATGGAAGCGGACTTTGCCAAATTGCCTGACCTGATTAATAATGCTCAAAAGGCGCCAGTATATCAACCAACAGAAATAATTGAAAATAATGACAGAGCTGAACAGCTAAGTTTGTTTTGATCAATCGTAAATATATGGAACATAAAAAATTATGAAGAATAATAAACTTTATCAAAAATTGAACGACCGCTCAGCCCATGTAGTGATTCTGGGGTTGGGCTATGTGGGTCTACCCCTGGCAACGGTGCTGGCTGATGCTGGCTATCGTGTGACCGGTGTGGACCTGGACGAAGAAAAAGTCAAACTGATCAATCAAGGCATCAGTTACATTGATGATGTCGAAACCAGTTTGGTCAAAAAACTTGTTGATGGAAATAAACTTCAGGCTACTTCTGATTTCTCCGTTGTCTCTGAAGCGGATGCAGTGAGTATCTGTGTGCCAACGCCGCTCCGGAAGACCAGAGATCCAGATATGTCATACATTGTGGCTGTTTCTGAATCGATCGTTGAGTATGTGCACCCCGATATGGTGGTTGTGCTGGAATCTACTACCTATCCTGGAACGACCAGGGAATTATTATTGCCTATGCTGATCGAGAAAAGCGGATTAGAAGTTGGTAAAAACTTCTTCCTGGCTTTTTCTCCTGAGCGAGTGGATCCGGGACGAGAGGATTGGACCACAATCAATACACCAAAAGTAGTGGGAGGGATCACTGCTGCTTGTACTGAAATGGCAGCTGTCTATTATGAAGCGGCCATGGAGAATGTGGTTCGGGTTACTACTACGGAAGTAGCGGAGATGACCAAGCTGCTGGAGAATACTTTCCGGATGGTGAATATCGGATTAGTTAACGAAATGGCGATCATGTGTGATCGGATGGGAATTAATGTCTGGGAAGTAATTGATGCTGCAGCGACCAAACCGTTTGGTTTTATGAAATTCACACCCGGGCCTGGATTGGGCGGCCATTGTATTCCGATCGATCCTTTGTTCCTGTCATGGAAATTGAAATCATTGAACTATACGGCCAGGTTCATCGATCTCGCTTCTGAAATTAATATCGGAATGCCCCGCTATGTAGTAGGTAAGGTCCAGGAAGCGCTGAACAAGCAGCATAAGGCTATTAATGACAGTAAAGTCCTGGTATTGGGAGCAGCCTATAAACCGGATATCGATGATGTCCGGGAATCTCCTGCGCTGGATGTGATCGGATTGCTGGAGCAAAGCGGTGCGGATGTTTCTTATCATGATCCTTTTATCCCGGAACTGCACCATGAAAACGTTGACCTCTCCAGTGTCCCGGACCTGATGAAGGCCGTAGAGAATGTTGATTGTGTTGTGATCATCACCAATCACAGTCAGTATGATTATGAGGCTATCTATAAAAAAGCTAAATGTGTAATGGATGCCCGTAATGCATTGGGCAAGATCGCTGGGGATGATCCTAAAGTGATTGGTTTATAGGTTTACGGGATAGGAAAATATTATGAAAAGATATCTGGTGACAGGAGCTGCTGGATTTATTGCGTCTGTCGTTTCTCAAAAACTACTTGAAAGTGGTGCAGAAGTCGTCGGCATTGATAATATGAATCATGCCTATGATGTTCGCATGAAAGAATATCGTCTGGATAAGTTAATGAAAAATCCAGATTTCAAGTTTCTTAAATTGGATGTCAGTGACCGATCCATCTTGGAAAATGACCAGTTAAAAGGGCAGGATTTTTCTGCAGTGATCAATCTTGCAGCTCGAGCAGGTGTGCGGGATAGCCTGGAAGATCCTTGGGTCTACTTGGAGACTAATGCGACTGGAACTTTAAACTTGCTGGAACTCTGCAAGCGTGAAGGCATCGGGAAGTTTTTGCTTGCATCAACATCCAGTATTTATGGTCAAGAAGCTCCCATGCCTACACCTGAGACAGCTCCCAGTAATAAACCACTGCAAGCATATGCTGCATCAAAAGGAGCTGCTGAAGTGATGGCTCACGCTTACCATTATCTATTTGGTATCGATGTTTCAATTGTGCGTTATTTTACGGTCTATGGTCCTGCGGGCAGGCCAGATATGGTAATGTTCCGTTTCGCTAAATGGATAGCTGAGGATATGCCAGTCAATTTGAATGGTTCAGGAGAACAATCCCGAGGCTTTACATATGTTGAAGATATTGCACGGGGAACGATTGCAGCATTGGAGCCAGTTGGCTATGAGATTTTTAACCTTGGTGGGCACGAAGTAATCACAATTAATGAATTGATTTCAACCCTTGAGGCGATCATTGGTAAAAAGGCTAATGTTATTCACCATCCCCAGCATCCGGCAGATATGATGACTTCTCATGCTGATGTGACAAAAGCGAAGGAATCCTTAGGCTGGGATCCGCGAGTTTCATTGAATGAGGGTATCGAAAAAACTGTCCAGTGGTATTTAGATGAACAATCCTGGGCGAAGGATATCGAGACCGATTAAACATCAGTGAATACTATGGAAAGCGTTGCTTCATTTAACCAAAAAGATCACATAGGATTTTTGGACTTGGCCAGGGGTTTTTTAGCATTCTGGGTGTATTATGCACACCTAAAAATGGCGTCGATAGGAAAGGATGTGATTTGGGGATCACCAGCCCTAGCTGTTGACGGATTTATGCTGTTATCAGGTTTTTTGATGGCGTATCACTGGGTTCTCCGCGAAGATAGTTTCCAGTCATTTTGACAGCAGACCAAAGACTTTTATATTCGCCGATTTTTCAGGATAGTCCCGCTTTATTATTTTATACTGACTGTGGTTTTTATCTGGCAGGAAAAATTCATTTTTGTCAAAGAAGTTGTAAACACGATAATCCCGCCTGCCTGGGGAGGGGCGGTACTGGCACTGGACAGTCCGGATTTTCAGCCGTTGTCTTTCTGGAATCTTTTTTCCCATTACAATTTCACTTTTGGTTTTATCCCAAAATTGGTAAACAGTAACATGCTCCCGGACTGGAGTATTGGCTTGGAAATGCAGTTTTATTTGCTCTTTCCTATCCTGGTATTGATCATTGCGAGGTTAGGATCAGCCGCAACTACCTTTTTTGTATTTCTGTCAACGATTGCTACAGCCAAATTTGTGGGCCTATACGACCACGCAGGCCTGATCGCACGTTTCCCTCAACCTTCATTCATCCTGTTTAAGTTGAATATCTTCCTGGCAGGAATAGCGATTGCCTATGCATATTTAGCGAAAGAGAATAAGAAAAAGGTTTACTGTCTTTATTTAACGCCAAAATCAACATTTTCATCATAGTTGCTTTGATCATTTTGCTGTTATTCTTTGATGAAAGGTCTAGCGATATATTTTCACGTATGGGCAAAGGGAAAATTTCGAAATTCCTGGGAGATACTTCCTATGGCCTGTACCTTATGCATTTACCGGTAATGTATCCAATTTTGTACATACTGTTCAGACAAGATTGGTTTAACAGCTTACCGATCTAACCTCGATTGCTGGTAGCGATGCTTATTATCGGCCCTGTAGTATATGGATTAGCTTATCTGGTGAACAAATTCATAGAACTACCTGGTATCAGACTGGGGAAGCGAATAGCTGCCACGACCCTGCCTGAAGGACAATAAACCGAGAAGATTTAAGATGAATGCGGGGAGGGGTGGATAGCCGTTTGCGATCCCATCAGGTATTAAAACAAGCAGCAACCTGGTTATCAGAACCAGGCTGTTTTTTATTGGCACCTTTACTAGCAGATAGAAACCGTAGTATTATTCAGGTTCTGAATTATAGAAAATGGGAATCTGTTAGAGAAATGAACAAAGTTGGATTAGCTAATTTAGATTTCCATGTACGTTAAAAAAGAAAACCGCCAAATCGCGTCGGCCCACTAACGTCTGGGAAGACCAAATGTTTTTTGATCAATTTGCTGGCTTTTCTCGCCAGATCCAGATTTTGGCAGACACATATCAATCTCTGGAAGAACAGATCTTGCAGGTGGAGAGAGAGCTCCAGCTCAGTGGGCTGAACAGCCTTGGAAATTCAAAAAGGTATAGTTTTTCAAATGATCTTTTTTTTGACACACCTTACCATTTGACGTATGAAGGTGTAGAAATGAGGACCAGATACCTTCTAGAAGACCTGATTAAAGCAGGAATAATTGAAAAGGATTAGGTTTCGATTTCACTTGACACAAGAGAGAAACATTTTATAATTCAATTACTGAATTATAAAATGTTTCTCTAATTTATTTTATATGGATTCGGGAAAATACGTTTTAGATCTGCACGTAAGTGAGGAAGGCAAAACCACCATAGCGGGTGAGACCGCCAACATCGGGAAGTGTGTAGTGGACTTTAATCAGTTCCTTGGCCTGGTGGGCTTCTTCTGGATTAATCGGCTCATTATATGTTTGATTGTTCCAAACCCAGGAGATCTCAGTTCTATCGATCCCCTCTCCAGAACTCAGCATGGCGGCTGTTGGAATACCAGGAACGTGGCTGAAAATTTTATGAATTGGCGGATTATCGTCGAAAATTATATGTTTAAAACCTTTAGCTTTGGCTTCTATCAACCGCTGGGCGTGGTTGACATGACAATCGAAAAAGATCATTGCCTTGTCTGGATCAAAGGAAGGGAAAGAATATGACTGCCAATCCTGCTGAAAGAACTGAACATCAAGATCCGGATATTCCAGTTTCTTAAGGCTGATATCGAAACCATATTTATCAGCTTTCGGGCAGGCTTGTGCCAATAACCAGGTTGTATGGCCTTTCCAGACGCCGCTTTCGACGATCACTTCTGGATCAAGAATTCTGGAAATATAGTAAAGCCAGAAAGCATTGTGAAAGCCACTGCCATGGGTATTGTCTGTGAGTTCTCGTGATGTATAAGTACTAAAGAAATCCTTGACGATATCCTCCGAGGTGGAATTAGTGAAGGATGGAATGTAGCCACCGGTCCGAAAACCATCGGCGACAGCTGCTAATTCCCTGATCAGTTGATCTTTATATTGTTGATCAACCATATAGGAAAAAACAGGGTCGTGAACAAACTTCATTTTAGTTCCAAGCTTTTCTTTTTTGGGAGGGATGTTTTTTATAAGGTGGACCTGAATTCCCAGGATGTTCTTCAAAAAGGATTTGAGCAGTTCTTTTATTTTAGTTTTCATAGTATTATTTCTCGGTATGATGGATTTCGTTTGGACAGGTAATTCCAATATTGATATTATTGCAAAATTTTCTCCGGTTCAATTTTACCAGTACATTATCTTAGATAGTAGATAAAGTGGTCAACTGGAATAAGGTAATAGGAAAATCATGGAAAATAAACAAGCAGAAATTAAAAAGATCATTATCGATCCACAGGACACTAATAAAAAGGTCATTAATTGGAAAGAACTCTTCCAGTATAAAGATCTTTTCTTTTTCCTGGTCTGGCGTGACATAAAGACCAGATATGCCCAATCGGTTCTCGGCGTGGGTTGGGCAATAATTCAGCCTGTATTTTCAATGATCGTATTCACAATAGTATTTGGCAATCTTGCGAAAGTTAACTCCGAGGGTGTGCCTTATGCCATTTTCAGCTATACAGCGCTGGTCCCATGGACTTTCTTTTCTTCATCTTTAACCAGCGCCAGCGGTAGTTTGATAAGCTCAAAGAACTTGATCACCAAGGTTTATTTTCCCCGGTTGGTAATCCCGATAGCTCCTGTATTAGGAAAATTGGTGGATTTCGGGATCTCTTTCTTGATCCTGCTGGGTTTGATGGTCTGGTTCGATGTTAAACCTACTATCTGGGCTCTGATGGTTCCTGTATTTATCATCTTGATGATGTTAACTGCAGCCGGTATTGGGATGTGGCTTACTGCGTTATCCATTCAATACCGGGATATCCGGTACGGAGCCGATTTTTTCATCCAGCTGTTGATGTATGCCTCACCGGTAATCTATGCGACCAGCATCATACCTGAGAAATACCAAATCCTCTATGCCCTTAACCCAATGGTTGGCGTGATTGAAGGTTTTCGGGCTGCCTTGTTGGGGACCCGGACTATGCCATGGGAATTCCTCGGTGTCGGGGCCTTGATGGCGATTGCTTTTTTCCTGAGCGGCGCCCTATATTTCAGGTCCATGGAGCGGTATTTTGCTGATGTTGCCTGATCCTGTGTTTAACTAAGAACTCAATTATCAAGAGAAAAAATATGTCTATTAATGCGATCAAAGTTGAGAATTTATCTAAAAGATACCGGATCGGGTCTGAAAAACAAGCCCGCGACACATTGGCTGAAGTAATATCAGACTGGGTTATGCGTCCGATCAGGAACTTCCAGCGGCTCCGGAATTTGACTAAATTTGAGGCCCAAGAGCTTGAAAAGATGGAAGCCGAGGATATCATCTGGGCCTTGAGGGATGTTTCGTTTGAGATTAAACCCGGAGAGGTCATTGGAGTAATTGGTAAAAATGGCGCGGGAAAGAGCACATTATTAAAAATCCTGAGCCGAATCACTTATCCAACCCATGGGAGTGTTCAACTTAGAGGCCGGGTGTCCAGCTTACTAGAAGTCGGTACCGGTTTCCATCCAGAATTGACTGGACGTGATAATGTATTCCTGAACGGGACTATTCTGGGAATGACCAAGGTTGAGATTGATAGGAAATTTGATGAAATTGTCGACTTTTCAGGAATTAGCAAGTTTATTGACACACCAGTGAAGTTCTATTCAAGTGGTATGGGAGTGAGATTGGCATTTTCTGTTGCTGCCCATCTGGAACCGGAAATTCTGTTGATTGATGAGGTCTTATCAGTCGGCGATGCAGCTTTCCAAAAGAAATCTCTAGGGAAGATGGAAGAAGTCTCCCAAGCGGGCAGGACAGTCTTATTCGTCAGTCACAATATGGGCGCGGTCCGTTCTCTTTGTTCGAGGGGCCTGCTGTTGGAATCCGGAGCTTTGACCATGGATGATGATGTTGATACCGTGATCAACCAATATCTATCCAGCAAGGATGTGTCTTCTATGGGGCGGCTGAATTGGTCAGAAGCAGATGCTCCCCAAGACAAGGAATTGATTCTTTACGGTATAGAGATGGTATCTGAATCCGGTGAAGTAAAAACATCTTTCCAGATCGATGAGGGTTTTGAGATCAGGATCCATTACCAGATCGTTGAAGAGGTCCGGAATCTCCGTTTATACCTCCGATTTAAGACCACCATGAGTGAGACGGTTTTTGCTACTTATGAAGACGCCCAGATCCAGCAGGGATTCAACCGCAAACCTGGCCACTATACAGCTGTAGCGAAAATACCACCCAATGTCCTCAATAATCTAACTTACAGGATTTATATTGGATTTGATTCCCCAGGAAATAAGGTACTTATTCCTGGTAAGGAATATCTTGAGGTAGATATTATTGATACCTCGGATGGGTACCGATATGTTCCTGGGGCATTTGATGGACCGATACGGCCGATTATTGAATGGCAGGTAGATGAAAGTGATGGGAATGGTTAGGAAAGCTGAAATCATGAATATCATTTTTTTTACGAAAGGCCAACGCGGCAGCACCTGTTTAGCCTATATCCTAACGAAAGGCTATAGTGTTGGGGCTGTAATAGGGGTTGGTCAGGAGGATGAAATCGACCAGCTTGCAGAGCAGTATGGTTTTCCCATTCTCATGCTGGAAAAAATAAACTCTCCTGAATCTATATCGCATTTGAAACAACTGGATCCGGACTTATTTGTTCTGTGTGGTTTTAATAAGATTCTGAAGACCCCTGTGATCGAGATCCCACCGCTGGGAACGATTAACCTCCATGGTGGGAAGTTACCGGAATACCGAGGTGCTGCACCAATCAATTGGCAAATCATTAATGGTGAAACCAGCGGCGGTTGTTCGATCATCTATGTGGATGAGGGGATAGACACAGGTGATATTATCGTTCAGGAACGCTATCCCATAAAAGCTGATGATACCCATGCCAGTATTCTTGACAAGACCTTGGAAATTTTTCCAAGACTGCTGCTCCAGACTCTGGAGCAGGTCGAGAACGGGACTGTCCAGGTGCAAAAACAGGATCCCTTGGCGGGTGGTTATTTCAGCCGCCGTTATCCAAGGGACAGCAGGATAGATTGGACCGAAATGACAGATGTTAAGGTTCACAACCTGGTGCGCGGTATGAATGGTCCCTACCCGGCTGCTTTCACTTTCCGGGGTGAAACAAAAGTGGAAATTGATCGGACTGGGTTACTGGAGGAAACGATCATTGGTAGTCCTGGCAGTGTGCCGCAGAAACGTGGCAGCCAGGTGGTCGTGTTAGCCAAGAATAGGGGACTGGCGATCTTAGAAATTACAGTTAATGGAGAAAAAATGGATCCCACGGCCTTTTTTAAGATCGGGGATGATTTAGGGAATGATTATAATAAGGAAGGATGAAAATGAGTAAAGTACTGATCACTGGTGGAGCAGGTTTTATCGGTTCATATGTTTCTAGGAAATTACTGGATATGGGTCACGAAGTTGTGGCTTATGATGCTTTTGTGCATTATATATCGCCCATTAAAAGCGTTCTGAAAGATTATTTCGAGCTGCGATTCAAAGGCATAACGGACCAGATCGATTTTCGCCGGGGTGATACGCGCGATAAGGCCCATCTCAGGCGGGTGATCCTGGAGACCCGGCCAGATAGGATCCTTCATTTGGCAGCACTTCCTATTGCTGATCTATCCAACCGCCATTCCGAGGAAGCTCTCACCAGTATATTGGAAGGAGCAGTCAATGTCCTGGAAGTGATCCGGGATGTTGATTTTGTGGACCGATTTGTTTATATTTCTTCCTCGATGATCTATGGCGATTTTGAAGAAATTCCCGCTCCAGAAGACCATCCCAAACGCCCGAAGGATATTTATGGGGGAACAAAATATGCTGGTGAGGTTATGACGGAAACCTACAGCCGCCGCTATGGCATCCCCTACAGCATTATTCGCCCATCAGCAGTTTACGGTCCATATGATGTCAACCGCCGGGTGAGCCAGATATTTGTTGAAAATGCCCTGCTTAGAAAACCGATCACCCTCTATGGGGGCGGGCATCAGGCACTCGATTTTACATTTGTGGAAGATACCGCTGATGGCATTATCAAAGTCATGTTCAATGACAAGGCTGTGGATAATGCATTTAATATCACTTACGGCCATGGTTATACCCTGCGAGAATTTGCAGGTATTCTGAAAGAACACATTCCCACTCTGGAAGTGAATGTTGTAGAAGAGGAAGATGTATTCCGGCCTAAGCGGGGAGCATTATCGATAGAAAAAGCAAAAAAACTGGTTGGCTATGATCCCCAGGTGTCTCTAGAAGAAGGCATAAAAAAGTACCTGGATGTTTACCAGGATCTGCCAGTATTTGAAGGAAAATAAGACCAATATTTATAAATTTAGGAGCGATCATGCGAAAAATTCCCTTATGTATTCCTTATACAGGTCAGGAGGAGAAAGACGCTGTATGTGAGGTAATTGATTCCGGCTGGTATGCTCATGGTCCCAAGAATCATGAGTTTGAGGAGGGGTTTGCAAAATACCTTGGTGTAAAACATGCTTTTACAATGAATTCCTGCACCTCAGCACTTCACCTGGCTGTGGAAGGGTTGGGAATCACCGGTGAGGTAATACTCCCGAGTTTTACATTTGTCGCTTCCGCAAATGCTGTGATTACTGGAGGGGCAAAGCCAGTATTTGTGGATATTTGCGATGATACATGCAATATCGATCCGGAATCAGTAGAAAGGATGATCACTCCCCAAACTCAAGCGATCATGCCGGTCCATTATGGGGGCCAGAGTGCTGATATGACCGCAATCATGGAAATTGCCAAAAAATATGATTTGACTGTGATCGAAGATTCTGCCGAGACCATAGGCGGTACCCATAACGGACGGTTGACCGGAACTTTCGATATTGGCTGTTTCTCCTTTTACCCTACAAAGAATCTCACGACCGGGGAAGGGGGAATGTTAACTACAAATGACGATCAGCTGGCGTTCAAGGTAAAAGCCCTTCTGGCTCACGGGATCGATAAGTCAACTTATGAGCGGGAGGATAAAGAAAAAGCCTGGTATAGGTCCGCCAGCCGGATTGGGTACAACTTCAGGATGAGTAATATTCTGGCGGCGATCGGCGTGGAACAGCTAAAAAAACTGCCTGAGATGAATCGCATGCGGCGGGATCTGGCTGCTCGGCTTACTGAAGCCCTGGCTGAGATCCCGGAAGTCCTGGCACCTGTGGAACGTCCTGAAAATAAACATGTCTATCAAATGTATACAGTGCGTGTCAAAGAAGGGTTGGATAGGGATGAATTTGTTAGAAATTTGAACAAGAAAGGCATCGGTGCATCGATCCATTTCTTCCCCCCGGTTCACCATATGCCGCCATACTCAGGGGAGGAATTCAAGCGGGATGATTTGCCAGTTACGGAAGAAATCATCCGGGAGATCGTCACCTTACCGATGTATCCCCAGATGGCCGCGGACGACCTGGCATATATGATTGATTCCATCCAGGATACTGTTTCCGAGCTGAGGTAAAAATGCACGTTCTACATATCAATGCCACCTCCCATACAGGCGGCGCTGCCAGAGCCATGAGGCGCCTGCATTCAGCATTGGTAGAAAAAGGACATCAATCCCAATTCCTGGTTGGAAGATCCATCGCTCCAGAAGATCCCTTGGTTCATTTGATCTGGGAAGAGATTGCACGCTATGAAACCCTGATAAACAGGATTCAATCGCGAATCGGAAATCAGTTTTCAAGATATTATGGCATTAATCCTTGGTCCAGCCGCCCCGCTTTACGGGTCTCTGAAACAGCCCCTTATGATTGGGCTGATATTATTGACCTCCGCAATTTATTCGGAGGTTTTTTTAACCTCTGGAGTTTACCCCGCTTATCGAAGAACAAACCGGTGGTATGGCGCATGCCTGATCTATGGGCTGTGACAGGTCATTGTGCATATCCTTATAATTGTTCTCGTTGGAAAATGGGTTGTCATCACTGTCCCTTATTGACCGAGGAAGGCAGGCGATTGGTGGAACCAAGTCCGACAATTCTGGATGGAACAAGACGGATCTGGCGGGCGAAAAAGAAGATCTATCAACAGTCAAATATACATATTATCGTCACCACAGAATGGATGAGAGACCAGGTCAGACAATCGATCCTGGGAGAATCTTTATCAATCAACGTGATCTCTAATGGTGTGAATCTGGATGTTTTCAACCCGGTACCCAAGAGAGAAGCACGCAAGAAATTGGGTTTGAACCCGGACGGCAAATACCTGCTCTGGGCTGCTGGAGGAAGGGGAAATCGCCGCAAAGGATATCATTTGGCTGTAGAAGCTCTGGAAGGACTCCAGGCAAATGGGGAATTAGATGCCACTTTCTTGACAATGGGGGGGAAAGAAGGTTGGGATAAACCTGATAATCTCAAGCGAGTGAAACACTATGGATATGTGCGGGAAGCCCATCAACAGGCATTGATTTTTTCAGCAGCGGATGCATTTTTGTGTACCACTTTGGCCGATGGCCAACCTCAAACTGCCCTCGAATCGTTAGCATGTGGTACCCCGGTGATATCCTTTGATGTTGGTCCGATGCCGGAAATTGTTCAGGAAGGCATTACTGGTGTGATCGCTTCTGACCTCTCAGCTAATTCTCTGGCTTCTGTAATTCAAAACCATTTGTTGGTAGAGGATAAACTGGCGGATCTGAGAGGGAAATGCCGGGAGTATGCCGAAACTCATTTTGATTTACGTGAGCAAACCAACCAATATGTTCTTCTGTATGAAAAGATCCTGCGGCGCAGCGAACAGCAGTGATGAATCCGAATGAAATTTGAAGACCTCTTATCTGAGTAAGCCCTTAAGCCAAGACTTGAGTTTGGAGCGCAGTGGATGGGTTTGTGATTCAATCATGCGTTCGTATGAACCAATCCGGTTGGGAGTGACTTTTTCAAGCAGCAAATCGGTTTGGTCCGTGAATGGTAAATCAAGGAATTGGAACAACTTCCGTGTTTGCGGCTTGGGGTCTCTGCAGTACTCCTCATAGGATAATTCAATATATCCCGAACATTGATCAGAATATTCTAGGACTCGCTCTGTGTAAGCTTCTGTGAGGGTTTTCCAGTGCGTAAAATCATTCAAGACTCCCACACCGGCTTTATATTTACCAGAGAGGGACGCCGCCACATCTTCTGGATTGCGTCTGATATGGACAATTTTCGCACCTGGGAACAATTTTATATACAGCGGAAGCAAAACGCATAATCTGGGATCTTTGATGCCCCAGGCAGACACGCCATCATAACCCCATTGTAAATAATCTATGAGCCAATGATTTTTGATTACAGGGCCGATTGTGTCTTCAAAGGAGAGCACTTCTTCAATACTCATCAAAGGTAATTGGGTCCAGTTATCACCTCCGTCCATAATTAATTTATCGTTGATGAATACGGTAAAAAAGTGGGATTCATGATGTTTCATGTTGGCGCCAAAAAAGATTCCGCTTTTATGCAGGATCTCCGTCAACATCGAAGTGCCAGAATTATGCATGCCTAGAACCAGGACCGGATCGGCGAGAGCATCAGATGAGAATTGGGACTGATTATTATTCAGAAGGAATTGTGAGCTGTTTTCTTTATGTAAGTTCATATCATTTTTTGTGAAAAGACCGGGATCTATGATCTGAGTCTATTCGATAGCTAGATTTTCAGCTGGGTGTGAAATGTTATTTATTCCAATCGCTCAGGTCCCATCCCAGTGTTTTTTCCAGAGTTTGGATTTCAAGGGAATAAAAATCATTCAGGTAGTTTTTTTCGCGAGAGGTCATTTCTTTCTGGTATTTCTCTGCGTTTATTTTTTTCTTCTCCTGAATTTTGTATTGAGTTACATTTAAGAATTTAAATACTCGGTTTGCTTCTGATTGTGGAGTGTCTTCAAGATCTTCTGATTTTATAAGTAGAATTTGTTCAGCGGAGAAATAAGATGATATGCGACGAAGCTGTTCAGAGTAAAAACCCCGATCAAGGTATGAAAATGTTCTATCCTGATAGGGTCTGGTTTGTTGTTTCCGCTCCTCTTCAATATGTATTGCCTCCCAAAAAGGCAAATTTTCATCTCCCCGTTCCCGGTTTAGATTCCAATGGGAATATGCTCTTTGGATTGGATTCCTCAGCAAGATGATTAATTTCATTTTGGGGTTGTATTCCCAAATTCTCCTTGTGGCATACCGCCAGTATATATATAGAGGTGTTGCTTCTCCGACGATATTATGCTCGGGTTGAGGATCAAAGAATGAATGATATTTTGAATAGAATATATTATCATATCGAAAATTGTACTCAATATCAAAATAGTGAACTTCTTTCTTGCTGGCCATACAAATTTGGGAATGTTGTCGCAGATAATGATCTAGAGCTGTAGTGCCGCCTCGTTGAACACCACAGACTAAAAAATTAACGACAGGTTTTTTCGTAGGCTTGAAAAGGATTTTAAGATCGTGACGAATTCTTTCCAGGTATGTAACTCTTAGGTGGTAAATACCGGACTTAATCCTTTTTGCTGTTGACTGATTAGTCATAATTGCTGCTGATCCTTCGAATACTAGGCAGAGTAAAATAACAAAATCGATTGGTTATTAGCGCCATGAGATTTAAAATAATAGTGGTTTATGTCGTACCTGAAGTTTATTATAAGATTAATCGAAAACCTATGGGGATGATTTCTAATATTTTATATTTGTGGACTTTCTCAGCTTTCTAGAGTTGAAAACTCATAATATGGATGATATACTGATTTAGGCAATCTTCAGTCATTGAATTATGAAATTAATAGAAGCCAATTTGCTCTTATGAATATTAAAAAATTATCTATTCCAGATGTTCTTTTACTGACGCAATCGATATTTAAAGATGCTCGGGGGGTTTTTCTTGAAACATACAGGCAGAGCGATTTCATAGGCGCTGGAATTGGGCCTAATTTCGTTCAGGATAATCACGCTGGATCAAAACAGGGGGTGCTGCGAGGCCTCCATTATCAGATCCAGCAGGCCCAGGGTAAACTGGTCCGAGTTGTAACGGGGGAAATTTTTGATGTAGCAGTGGATTTGCGAAAGAGTTCAAAAACCTTCGGCAATATGATAGGTATATTGCTGGATGATAAGAAAAAAGAACAGCTTTGGATTCCCCCGGGTTTTGCCCATGGGTATTATGTGCTGAGTGAATGGGCAGAAGTCAGCTATAAAGTGACGGATTATTATGCTCCGGAATGGGAGAGGACATTATTTTGGAATGACCTGGATTTGAAGATTAATTGGCCCCTTATTGCGGGTGAAGAACCTTTTTTGTCTGAAAACGATAATCGTGGAAAGAACCTTAAAGATGCAGAAGTTTATGAGTGAATTATGAAGAATATTTTAGTCACAGGTGGAGCAGGGTTCATCGGTTCAAATTTCATTCGCTATATACTGGAAACCCAACCGGAAACCAATGTCACAAACCTGGATCTATTGACATACGCTGGCAGTTTGGAAAATCTAAAAGATTTGCCGGATCCTGAGCGCTATAAATTTATACAGGGTGATATCTGTGATCGAAAAGTGGTCGATACAATCCTCAAAGATAACGATATTGATCTGATTATTCATTTTGCGGCTGAATCCCATGTTGATAGGTCAATTCTAGAGCCGGGTGCTTTTATCCGAACGAATATACAAGGAACATTTAACTTACTTGAAGCTGTCAAAAAATATTGGACGGATGATGCTGCAGGAATGAGGAAAGATGTAAGATTCCACCATGTTTCCACCGACGAGGTTTATGGTACGCTGGGAACGGATGATCCGCCCTTTTCAGAGGAAACCCAGATCTCCCCAAATTCTCCTTATGCAGCCAGCAAGGCTGCCAGTGACCATTTGGTTCAGGCATATTTCCATACTTATGGTTTACCCATAACCATAAGTAATTGTTCAAATAATTACGGGCCAAATCAATTTCCTGAAAAATTGATCCCCCTGATGATACTAAATGCGCTTAATGGAAAACCACTGCCTATTTATGGTGATGGAGGGCAGATTCGGGATTGGCTATTTGTAGAAGACCACTGCCGAGCGATCTGGACTGTGATAACGGATGGACAGGCCGGTGAGGTTTTCAACGTGGGTGGAGAAAATCAACCGACTAATTTGGAAATAGTAGATCTGATCTGCGGAACCCTTGATCAGCTGCTTCCTGATTCTCCAAATGTGCCGCATTCCAGGCTCATTGCTCATGTAAAAGATCGTCCAGGACATGACCGGCGTTATGCGATGAATATCAATAAAATTAAGGAAACCCTTAGTTGGCAGCCCCGGATTTCTCTGCATGAGGGCTTAAAGAAAACCATTATATGGTACTTGAATAATTTGGACTGGATTGATGAAATCACGCAGGAAAGCGATTATTCTGGTTGGGAAAAGACAAACTATCAAGGAAGGGACAATCAATGAAAGGGATTATTCTGGCTGGAGGAAATGGGACCAGGTTATATCCGCTAACAATTGGTGTTAGTAAACAATTATTACCCGTTTACGATAAACCAATGATCTATTATCCGCTGACGATGTTGATGCTGGCGGGTATAAGAGAAATTTTAATTATCAGCACTCCCGAGTCGCTACCAATTTTCGAAACGTTGTTGGGCTCTGGCGAAAAAATGGGAATGAAATTTGAATATCTAGTTCAGGAATCACCAAGAGGGTTGGCAGATGCATTCCGGGTAGGAAAGGATTTCATTGGGGATGATTCCGTGACTTTGATCCTGGGAGATAATATCTTCTTTGGCCAAGGTCTTCCGGATTCGTTGAGGAAAGCCGCAGCTTCAAATCAAGGAGCAACTATATTCGCCTATCCGGTTAACGATCCTGAGCGATATGGTGTGGTGGAGTTCGATCCTGATGGAAAAGCCCTTAGTATTGAAGAAAAACCGGATCTCCCCAGATCAGAATATGCTGTGCCAGGCTTGTATTTCTACGATAATCAAGTGGTGGAAATAGCTCAATCCCTTAAACCTTCAAAACGAGGTGAATTGGAAATCACAGATCTGAATCAAATTTACCTTGATAAGGGAGAGCTCAGCGTCATTGTCCTGGGAAGGGGTATCGCCTGGTTGGACGCTGGTAATCCAGATTCGCTTCTCCAGGCAGCCAATTTCATTCAGGCTGTTGAGCAGAGACAAGGGATGATGATATCCTGCCCTGAGGAAATTGCCTTCAGATCTGGATTCATTGACAAGGATCAGCTTCTTAAACTGGCCAGTGAATATCAGCACACGCGCTATGGAGAGTACCTGGAGGATCTTGCCCTCAAAGGGTAATGATCTAAACAAGGTTGGATTTATGAGGATCTTAGTTATTGGGAGTGGAGGGCAATTGGGATGGGAACTTCAGCGTTCCTTGCTTCCCCTGGGGAAGGTACTGGCAGTTGATTTTCCAGAAATCGACCTTTCAAAACCTGACAGCGTAATTGAATGGATTCGAGGAACAAAACCTGACCTGATAGTCAATGCTGCCGCTTATACGGCTGTTGATCAATCAGAAGAAGAGATTGAGAACGCGAGGAAGATCAATGCGGTAGCACCAGGGATTCTGGCAGAAGAAGCACAGGCACACAATGCATTATTCATCCATTATTCAACCGATTATGTATTTGATGGCAAGCTTGGGCGTTCGTATCAGGAGAGTGACCAGGCCAACCCTATCAATGAATACGGAAACACCAAACTGGATGGTGAACGTGCAGTTCAGCAAGTAGGTGGAGAGTACTTCATTTTTAGAACCAGCTGGTTATACAGCACACGGCGAGATTGTTTTTTAACCAAGGTACTCAGATGGAGCAGGACACAAGAGATGATTAAAGTTGTCTCAGATCAGATCGGCAGCCCCACCTGGTGTCGTACCCTTGCAGATACAACAGCCCTGGCCATTTTAAAGATGAATACCTTACCCCCATCATGGAGGGAGGAAAAATCTGGTGTATATCATGTAGCCGGCAATGGTTCGGTTAGTCGATATGATTGGGCAAAAAAGATCCTTGAACTTGATCCCCTCAAAGAGCAGCATATCACCACCCAGATCATAAAAGCGAAAAGTGGTGAATTTGAAACCAAGGCCCAACGCCCGGAATTTTCAGCACTCGATTGCACTCACTTTCAAAATACTTTTGGGTTTTTTTATTCTGATTGGAAAGATTCGCTGAAAGCAGCCTTGTCTTCCTGAAATAGATTTCATCGTTTTATGATCGGATAATAAATGTTAAAAAAGAACAAAACATATGAATAATACAGCTTTTTGTATAACAGGTTGGCATTATCCGCCAGATCTATATCAATCCCTGTATTCTCTCGAAGACGCAGATATCTACATCGTCTCGCATAAAAAAAGACGGGAGATACCTGGTTTTATTTATGATCTGGTTTCTGAGGAAAGAGTGTTGATCCGCCCGAATATTGGTTACGATTGGGGCTGCTACCAGCAATTCCTTGAGAGCGGGGTTTGGAAAGACTACAAAACGATCTTCTTCATCCATGACGATATTGATATTCATGACCTGGGATTTGTGGAAGAGACTAAAAAACTGTTGAAAATACATCAGGTGGTCGGTAATGGGGTAGGCAAGGGATCTGTCAGTTATACAAGCGTTAATAAACATTCCTATGCATATGCCCATTCAAACTGGAAACCGGATACTTTCAATTTCCAACATTACACAGTCCGCGGCTCATTTTTCGCTACGACTCGAGAAGTATTAGAGCGGGTGGGTTCTTTTGAAGTGTTTTGGGATCCTTTTAAGCTCAATATAGGTTTTGGAAATTGGAGCACAAAATCTACCTGCGGCAAGCTTGAAGATATTTATGGAGCGGTATGTTTTGGATTTTTATCTGAGACATTTGGTAGAAGTGATTACATTACAGAATATTTCCGAGGTGTAAAAGAAGGAAAGATCACTCAAGAGACCGGATTTAAGAGGGACCTCTATGCTTTCTTAAAAAGGATCTCAACAATATATCTTGAAATCTATTACCGATTAAGAAAACTGCGCTTGAGAGTTATCTGGATAGTGTTAATAAAACTATTCCTCTGGCCTTTTTCAGGAAAATTGAGATTTTAAAGTGTGGGAAATTGGGAGAAATTTCTCGACATCATGTAGACTGAGTTTTTTTTCACCTCTTTCCTTATTGTTGACGGGATGGATTAATAGGTTATAATTCATCCGCTGAATTATAAAAATTGTGGAGATAGTTTTATGGACCTTTCTCAGGATAATCGAGAATTAATTCTTTTGGAGCATATTGCTGAGGATCCTGATATCAATCAAGCGACGCTGGCTGAGAAACTGGATGTTGCCGTTGGTACCGTTAATTGGCATTTAAAAAGACTAGTTTCGAAGGGATACGTCAAGGCAAAACGAGCTCAGCGGAAGAAATTGCGTTACATCATCACCCCGGAAGGAATAGCATTACGAGCTAGATTAACTGTACAGTACATCGAAAACCAGATGCGGCTGTATAGAGAAACCAGGCAGGGGGTAAAGAATATTTTGGCCGAGATCAAGTCAGAAGGATTCAATCAGGTCAGAATTTCTGGAGATAGCGAGATCGCGGATGTGTGTCAGCTGACATGCCTGGAACAAGGATTTGATGTTGTTGACAGCGATGATTCGCCGACACTTGAAGTGGATGGTTATTCAGTATCAAGGAAGTCATAAATATAGTTTTGGAATGAATTTTGGAATTGATCAGGGTTCAAGCTACTATAAAAGGAATGCGAAATGAAAAAAGCGATCATTACTGGAATTACCGGACAGGATGGTTCCTATTTAGCAGAAATGCTTTTGCATAAAGGATATGAAGTTCATGGCGTGATCCGCAGGGCAAGCACTTTCAACACCCGCCGGCTGGATCACCTTTACCGGGATCCACATAATGGAGAAAAAGTCCAATTGTTTTTACATTATGGCGACCTTTCCAGTTCTGATAGCCTGGAACGAGTGATCCACGATGTTGAACCAGATGAGGTTTATCACCTGGCCGCACAAAGTCATGTTAGGGTTAGCTTTGACATGCCGGAATACACTGGTGATGTTACCGGTTTGGGGACGATCAGGATCCTGGAATCTATCAGGCGCTTAGGAAGCAATACCCGGTTCTACCAAGCATCTACCAGCGAGTTATTCGGCAGTGCTGAGGCCCCTCAGAGCGAAACAACCCCTTTCCAACCCCAGAGCCCTTACGCTGCGGCCAAGTTATATGCTTTCTGGGTGACCAGGAATTATTCTCAGGGTTACGGCTTGTTCGCCTGCAACGGCATCTTGTTTAATCATGAATCCCCCCGAAGGGGTGAGACATTTGTAACCCGGAAGATCACCATGGCGGTAGCCAAGATCAAAGCTGGTTTGCAGAAGAAGTTGTACCTGGGCAACCTGGAGGCTAAACGCGATTGGGGATACGCCCCTGAATATGTTGAAGCTATGTGGTCCATGCTCCAGCAAGATGAGCCTTATGACATTGTCATTGGCACAGGGGAAGCTCATACGGTACGAGAGTTCGTCGAAGAGGCATTTGGATATGTTGATCTAAATTATAAGGATTATGTCGAGATCGATCCGCGATATTTTAGACCAACTGAAGTAAATCATCTTGAAGCTGATCCTACAAAAGCAAAAAAAATATTAAATTGGAATCCAAAAGTCCGTTACCACGATCTGATGCGGATCATGATTGATGCTGATCTGGAGCTGATTGGACTGGATGCTCCTGGGGATGGAAAAAAAATCGTAGAAGATAAATTTGATGACTGGCATAACTGGGAAGACCAGATTGTCAGCATGGGGAGATGATCATGACTATTACAAACTACCCTGAACCGAAAGATTTCTGGGCAGATAAAAAAGTATGTGTAACTGGCGGAGATGGTTTCCTGGGCTCATTTGTTCAGAAAGTCCTGGCGGAGAGGGGAGCAGAGGATGTATTTATCCCTTTGATCGAAGAGTATGATCTGACAGATACGGACAATATCCAGCGCATGCTCTCCGATGCAAAACCAGATGTGATTATCCATTTGGCAGCCTTGGCTGGAGGAATTGGAGCTAATAGGGCAAGGCCAGCCGAATTTTTCTATAAGAACCTGATGATGGGTGTTCCGCTTATGCATGAAGCCTGGCAATCTGGCGTGGAAAAATTCGTGGCGATTGGCACGATTTGCGCCTATCCAAAATTCACCCCGATCCCTTTCCAGGAAAAGAATCTCTGGGATGGATATCCTGAAGAAACCAATGCACCTTATGGCCTCGCTAAAAAGATGTTATTGGTTCAGGCTCAGGCATACAGGGAACAATATGGGTTTAATGCTATTTATCTGTTGCCCGTAAACTTATATGGACCCCGCGATAATTTTAACCTTGAAACCTCTCATGTAATTCCCGCATTGATCCGAAAAATGATCGATGCTGTTGATCGAGATGAAAAAGAAGTGGTCTTATGGGGCGATGGGTCACCTACAAGGGAGTTCTTTTTTGCAGGTGATGCAGCCCGGGGCATTGTGATGGCTGCTGAGCGATATCATGGTAGTGAACCTGTAAATCTTGGGGCAGGCATGGAGATCAGTATCAAAGATCTGGCTCTCTTGATTGGCGAGCTATCCGGTTTTGAGGGTCAGTTGGTTTGGGATGCAAGTAAACCAAATGGGCAGCCAAGAAGAGCACTGGATACCCAACGAGCAAAAGAGTACTTTGGGTTTGAAGCGGAAATGCCCTTTGAAGAAGGTTTAAAGACGACTATTGCGTGGTACAGAGAGAATAAAGATCAGATCAAATGATAAGGATCTGGCGGTTGCAGAAGTTATCCAGATGTTTATCAACATAATGGCGAGGAGTTTTCCCGAAGTATCAACAAACTTATCCACAATTGGCATTTGTGGTTTGATTGAGTACAAAAATGAGAAATATTACGATCTTCACCGCACCAAAATCTTTTACGGATCCGCATATTAATATTATTCAGCGGAATGCGATCCAGTCCTGGAAGGACCTTGGCCCCCGGGCTGAGGTGCTGCTGGTTGGTGAGGAAGAAGGTATGAACGAAGCGGCTGCTGATCTTGATGTCAGGCAGCTTCCTGATGTGGAACGGAATGAGACGGGAACCCCTCTTGTCAGTTCAATTTTTAGCCTGGCGAGAGAAGCTGCTTCTCATGAAATATTGATCTATTTGAACGCAGATATCATGCTCCTACCTGATTGTTTAAGTGTGGTTGATGAGATCTTTGAATTAAAAAAGGAATTTTTACTGGTTGGTCGTCGGTGGGATTTGGATATTAGCAGCGAAATCGACTATTCGATAAATTGGCTGACTGATATTGAGGAAAAATTGAACAAATTTGGCGGACGGTGCTCTGAGACCGCCATGGATTATTTTATCTTCCCTCGTCACTTATTTGTCGATATTCCTTCATTTGCGATTGGAAGAGCGGGTTGGGATAACTGGATGATCTATCATGCTGTACAGCAGTCATGGCCGGTGATTGATATTACACCTGTTCACAAAGTTATTCACCAAAAACATGATTATCGGCATCTTCCTGGTGGGAAGGCGCATTTTGACCTGGAAGAGTCTTACCAGAATGTCTCTTTGGCGGGCGGCATTCGAACAAATTATGATTTACTCGATGTGCCACTTATCTATAAAGATGGCAGGATTCAAAGGAAAAGGACAACACTGTCAAGCGTTCTCCGTAAACTGGAAAGGATTGTTATGCCAGTGGAACAGAAGGGTTGGCGATGGCAATTAACCCGAGTACTTCGAAAAACCCGGCGGATAATAACGTAGACCAGGCGGCTAGATGACAAGATTTGGAATGAATCCAGCTAGAAACAAGAATATAACTTATACACCTTCCCGGGTTACTGCCGCAATGATGACCTATATCCCGAATTTGGAAGGTTATTTTACTCATCGACTTGAAGTATTGAAATTATCTCTGGATAGCTTGATCCAGAGCGTTGGAGGACAAACAGATATAGTGGTAATGAATAATGGTAGCTGCGCCGAAGTCTGTGATTATCTTGATCACCAACTGGAGAGCGGTCGAATTGGCTACCTGATCCACTCCCGCAAGAACCTGGGTGTGATTGGTGGATTTAAAATTCTTTTCAATGCTGTCCCGGGTGAAATTATTGCCTATAGTGATGATGACGTTCTCTATTATCCCGGCTGGCTGGATGCGCATTTGAAAATTCTGGATGCCTTTCCCAAGACAGGAATGGTCAGCGGAGCGCCAGTCGGATACTCTTCTGAACATGCTGAAACGGCTGTCGAAGAATTCATTGCCAGTAAACCACAAGGTCTGTCTATTGTGGAAAAACCTCGGGTTGAGGACTGGGAAGAAAGCTGGGCTATCAGCACTGGCCGACCGGTTCCTGAACATTTAGAGGCAATCAAAAATTCACCGAATAAACATTTGATCTACCAGGGGTTTGAAGCAGTCCAATCCGCAAAACATTTCCAGTTTGTCACGCCGAAAAGGGTGATATGCGATGCATTTTCCCCTGACTGGAGCGGCAGTTTAATGGATGGCCTGGTAACCCTCGATGAAACTGTAGATAAACTGGGTTATCTGAGGTTAACTACACCACAGCGCTATGCCAGGCATATTGGCAATACCATTTCCCAGGACATCCAGGAAGAGGTAAGAAAATTGGGAATAACAATATCCAGTGAAGTCCCGGATATCCAGGAGCATGAACACTGGCTGCTGCGGATCCCGGGTAGTGGACGGATACTTTGGCCTCTATACCGCTGGTTATTCAAAGTTCTGCACAAAGTGAAGTAGGAATAGAATGAATGTATTGTGGTTTACAGGAGTTCAATTACCAGCAGTTACGGGAGCAGGGTTAAACCGAGCTGGTTGGCAAGAGGGACTAAGGAGGGCACTATATCGATTTTCTCCTGACCTTAAGATCTCAATTGCTTCATTTGGATCGGAGCCTTATGAACCTTTCCAGGCTGAGAATGCTACCTACTACAATATTTACCGGGAACCGCTAAAAGGAAACCGTTGGCAGCGGTCCTTTGAAAACTGGAAACACCGTTCATTCAAGCAGGAGGAGTTTTCCCGGATTCTTGAAGTTTATGAACTTGTTCATCCAGACCTGGTATTCATCTTTGGAACGGAAAATCCATTTGGTTTATTGACAGATCAATTTTCTGTACCAACTGTGATCTCGATCCAGGCTGTGATCAATGGGCTGATAAGGAACCTGTTATATGGATTGACTGGCGGACAGATAGTTAGGGAATTCTTCTCTCGAGAGACGATCATCGGGCAGGGGATTTTCCATAAACGGTGGTCCCAAAGAAAATATGCTCACGTGGAACGACAGATCTATCAACAGAATGACTATTATTGCGGTCGTACTGGCTGGGATCATAACTGGATGACCCTGTTAAACCCAACAGCGCGGTATTTTCATATTGACCGGGTTTTGAGGGATTCATTCTACAATGCCGAGTGGATATTAGAAGACAGCGAACCCAACCAGATCTTCTCATTGTGCGGCAATGCTTCATTTAAGGGGGGTATCACGCTGGTCAGGGGAATGATTCATTTGAAAAAAAATGGGAATGACCAATTTAGACTCAGAATAGCCGGTGTGGATCCAGAGAGTTCAGTTGGAACATATATCAGCAAGCTCCTGAAGCAGGCAGATATGGAAAGCCAGGTAGATTTATTGGGTCGACTGGATCCAGAACAGATCATCGCTGAAATGAAAGTTGCCAGGATCTTTGTGCTTCCCTCTCATATGGATAATAGTCCCAACAGTCTAGCGGAAGCCATGATGCTGGGTATGCCCTGTATCGTTTCAAATGCCGGAGGAATACCATCCATGATCCGGGACGGGATTGATGGATTGGTCTATCCGCACAAAGAGATCGCTACCTTGGCGAAAAAAATCGAATCACTGATCAACGATCCTTCTCTGGCCAACTCCCTTGGAAAAGCTGCCCGGGAAATTGCGTTGGAAAGACATGATCCATCCCAGATCGTCGATTTAACTCTTGCCATGTATCAGGATGTACTTTCTTCGGGGAGGGTGCAATGAAATTTCTACTTGTGGGATTTGGATCCATCGGACGAAGGCATTTCCAGAACTTAGTAACACTGGGTGAAAAGGATATCCTGTTTTACCGGACTCATCAAAGCACATTGGATGACACTGCGCTGGCAGATTATCAAGTAGAGCCTGATCTGGTCTCCGCTTTGGCGCAGAATCCAGACGCCGTCATCATTGCCAACCCCACAGCATACCACCTGGATGCGGCGATTCCGGCTGCCAGGCAGGGCTGCCATATCTTATTGGAGAAACCGATTTCCCATTCCATGCAGAGAGTTGAAGAATTCTCAAAGATCGTTCAGGAAAGCGGTTCCAGGGTTTTGGTAGGATTTCAATTTCGATATCATCCCAATCTGCTAAAAATTAAGGAACTGCTGGAGGGTCAAAAGATTGGCCGGGTTTTATCTTTCCGATCCCATTGGGGAGAATACCTCCCGGACTGGCATCCCTGGGAAAATTTCAGGAATAGCTATGCTGCCAGAAAAGAGCTTGGAGGTGGAGTGTTGTTAACACTTTGCCACAACTTTGATTACTGTAGATGGCTGTTCGGGGAAGGGGAGATTCATTCATCTATCCTGGGTTACTCCAGTGGTTTTGATATCAATGTTGAAGATACTGCAGAGGTTGTAATGAAGTTTGCTGAAAATGTTATAGGCAGCTTACATCTGAATTTCACTCAGCAACCGCCCAAACATATTTTAGAAATTGTTGGAACAAAAGGATCGATTAATTGGGATTACTACCAGAATAAAGTAGAAGTGGTTGTGTTTAACGATAACCATCAACCAGATAAGGTGACATATACCTGTCCAGATGATTTTGACCGTAATGATCTGTTTCTCCAAGAAATGAAACACTTTGTAGGTATTATTAATCAGAACCGTAAACCAATATGTTCTTTGGATGATGGTATTAAAGCATTAAGTTATGCTTTAGAGGCTGGAAAGAGAGGAGATCTGTGAGCTCATATATAAATTTACTTCCGGAAGTGATCGTGTATCCTTTACGTAGATTGAAATATATGGTCTTTCAAAGGGATCGCTATTTGAAGTTCAATAGGCTTCGAGAAGGGATATCTGACGAAGGGTATTCATTAAAACCTTTTGATGATTTTCAATGTATTTTTATCCACATACCAAAATGTGCTGGACAGTCTGTTCGAAATACCTTATTTGATAATCTTCAGCCAGGGCACATTAATGCTTATTCGTATCAGTATATATTTCCTAGATCAATTTATAATCGCTATTTCAAATTTACATTTGTGAGGAATCCATGGGATAGGTTGGTCTCCGCTTACTTCTTCATGAAATCTGGTGGTGCTCATAAGAAGGATCAGAATTGGACAGACCAGAATTTGGCAATGTATCCTGATTTTTCCACTTTTGTTCTTGAAGGACTCCAACTTTCACGTATCCAGGCCTGGCCTCATTTCCGCCCCCAGGTGGATTTCCTCAGAGGACAGAATGGGAAGATCGAACTCGATTTCATCGGCCGTTTTGAGAACCTTCAGGAAGATTTCAATCACGTTCGGGATCACCTGGGCCAGCGCGGTGAACTGCTTTTTATTAATCAAACAAAAACAATACGGGAACATTATCAAACTTACTATTCAGATGAGTTACGTGAAATAGCTGCCGATGTTTACAAAGAGGATATAGAAGCGTTTGATTACAGGTTTTAAGCGAAGGTTTTCGGACTGATTCCTAAAATCCAATTCAGAGGATAGAACCATGAAAAGACTGGAACCGAGAATTTTATTCAGAAATTTGTTGATAGAGATTGTTATCTACGGTATTCTGGTCTTTGGTTACTACCTGCTAGTCCTGCGCTGGCTGGATGATTGGTTGATGATGGTCTTTAACACTAATCTCGTTTATTATGCTTTCGTTGGCCTGGGGATGATATTTATTCAAGCAGTATTGCTGGATTTTGTCACATCTTTTCTTATGAAATTCATTAAAACTGACCAGTTTGGCATCAGGAGGATTCTGGATGTATTTTCCGATCGCTGATGTAACCGTAAGCCCTGTTTTGTTGATGAGCGTCGGATTCCTGGTGGGGATCCTGGGCGGTTTCTTCGGCGTGGGGGGAGGATTCCTGGCAGGGCCAATGATGTTCTGGACCGGTGTGCCAATGAACTTCGTGGTTGGGACCGACCTGGCCCACATGACCGGAAAATCCCTGGTGGCAGCCCGCCGTCACCGAGCCCTGGGACATGTGGACCTCAAACTTGGGCTCTATATGGTGCTTGGTACAGTGGTCGGGGTAGAAATTGGTGCCAGGATCATCGAAGCGCTTCAGGAAACAGGGACTATTGAACTTACTGTGGGTATTACCTATATTGTCATCCTGGTGTCTATCAGCGCGTTTACCGCTTGGGAAAGCATTCGGGCGATCCAAATGGTGCGTACCGACCAGATCGATGTCAATGAAGCGGTTGGCTTTCAGGGGTTGTCTAAGCGGATCCAGGCAGTGAATATTCCACCTATGGTTTCTTTCCCAGTATCCGGTATTGAATGTATCTCGCTCTGGATGGTCTTGGGCGTAGGGTTCATTACAGGGATCCTGGCTGGAAGCCTGGGTGTTGGTGGTGGTTTTATCCGGATGCCTATGCTCGTTTATGTATTGGGAATTCCTACCCATGTAGCTGTTGGTACGGATTTATTTGAGATTGTATTTTCGTCCGCATTCGGGACCATTACCCATGCTATCAAGGGAAATGTGGATATACTGATGGCGCTGGTGATGCAAACCGGGGCTGCTCTCGGGGCCCAAATCGGCGCGAACGCGACTCGTTTTTTTGCTGGTCCGCGGATACGATTAGCTTTTTCGGTTTTACCGTTAATTGGAGCAATTATGGTTATTATTAGATTAGCTGGCGGAGTCATGGGGCATTAAGGAGGATTATTCCTAGATATGAAAATCCTAATTTATATGGATAGCGAAAAGTATCACCATCCCCCTGTATTAATGGGAAAGATTATCGCTGAGGCATCCGGTGGAGAGATCAATGTCCTTGTGGTTGTTCCTAAAGGTGGTCACATAGAGAATGGGGAAGCAGTAGTGGAACAGGTAAAGCTAGATTTGGAAGGCTGCTCCTCCAATGTATTTATTAAGCAGGGTAATTCAAAAAAGATCATTAAAGAAGAATTGGACCGTGAGCCGTATCAATTAGTAATAGCTGATACGGATAGGATCAATCGCTTAAAGAAATCCATCGAAGTGGATCCTGTGCTGATCAAACAATCTGCTATCTCGCTCTTGTTAACCCAGCAAACCAAACCGAAGGTAAACAACATCTTGCTTTGTTCCGGGTGTAAAGAGGATGACCATTCTTTGATTATTCAGGCTTCAAGGCTTGCAGCTGATCTGGGTGCTTCGGTAACCCTGTTGCATGTTTTTCCAGGTGCTGTCCCGAGTATGTATACCGGTTTGGATCAAATAGAAGAAACTGTGGATGAGATGCTGCAAACAGATACACCATTTGCGCAATACCTGAGAAGGGGAGTGGAAATATTAAAAGAGAATAATATTGAATCGGAAGTAAAAATACGACGAGGGATTCCTATTGAAGAGATCATCCGGGAAACCCAGGTTGAAAATTATGACCTGGTTGTGATCGGGTCCTCGAAGGTTGATCAAGGGTTGATCGAAATGCTCTTGGGAAACCTTGCGGTTAAGATCATAAACCGTATAGATCTGCCCGTTTTAGTCATTGGAACCCGGGCTCTAGCGTAGGAAAACAGTCAGATTTAGAAACAGGTCGCTGTGGTATGATATGCAGTCGATTTTTTCAAGAATATATAATAAAACCACTTTGTGGATGATAAGAAAATAAGGAGATACTTAGCACTATGAAGAATAACGGAAAGATTATCGAACCCTACGGCGGCGAGCTAGTAAACCTCATCGTCAGCGATGAGGAAAGAGAAGAATGGCTGGATAAAGCGAATCAATATCCTTCACATCAGTTAACCGATCGCTCCCTGCATGACCTCGAGCTATTGGCTGTTGGAGGATTTTCACCCCTGACTGCTTTTATGGGTGAAGATGACTATAATGGCGTTTTGGCTGATATGAGATTGGCCAATGGTACGCTGTTCCCTATTCCGATCACGCTCACTATTCAAAAGGAAGCTTTGCCAAGTCGTGGCGAATGGATCACCCTCCGTGATTCCCGCAACTATATCATTGCAGTGATGCGAATTGAGGAAGTTTACCGTTGGGACCCGATTGAAGAAGCTACCCGGGTTCTGGGATCAACAGATCACCGACATCCCTTGGTTTCGGAAATGGAACAGTGGGGTGACCTTTGTATATCTGGTGAACTGAGAGTGATCAATTTGCCAATCTATTACGATTTTGCGGATATTAGAAAATCTCCTCAAGAAGTACGGGAAATTCTTGCCAAGATTGGCAACGAAGATGTTACTGCCTTCCAGACCCGCAATCCGATGCACCGCGTCCATGAAGATCTGACCAAACGAGCCATTGATCGAGTTGGTGGAAGCTTATTGATCCATCCTGTGGTTGGATTGACCAAACCGGGAGACGTAGATCATTTCACACGAGTCCGTGTTTACAAAGCACTGGTTGAGAACTATTACGATTCAACCACTGTTTTGAGTTTGCTGCCCCTGGCCATGCGCATGGCAGGCCCAAGGGAAGGACTCTGGCATGCCATTATTCGCCGCAATTACGGTGCGAATCATTTTATCGTGGGCCGTGATCATGCTGGTCCTGGTAAAGATTCCAAAGGGAAACCATTTTATGGTCCTTACGATGCCCAGGAGTTGGTTGAGCAGCATCAGGAAGAAACCGGTGTGACTGGGGTGTTCTTTAACGAACTGGTTTACATCGCCAAAGATGATATATATGTTGCCAAGGAAGATGCGCCTGCTGATGCAGAGGCAAAATTCATCTCTGGTACACAGGTCAGGGAAGAATATCTTAATAAGGGAAAAGAACTGCCTGGCTGGTTCACTCGCAAGGAAACAGCTGAGATCCTGCGCGATTCTTATCCACCGCTGCACAAACAAGGTTTATGCATCTGGTTTACAGGGTTGAGCGGATCTGGGAAATCCACTATCGCAGAGGCTTTGTCGCCTATGCTGCTGGAACGCGGCCGGGAAGCAACCACCCTGGATGGCGATGTGGTGCGAACCCATTTATCCAAAGGTTTGGGATTCAGCAAAGAGGATCGCGACACCAATATTTTACGGATCGGTTTTGTTGCAGGTGAAATTGCTCGCCATACCGGCACCGTGATATGCGCCGCGATCAGTCCTTATAGCAAAACCCGAAACGAAGCCAGAAAAATGGTGGGCGGAAACCAGTTCATCGAGATCTTTGTTAACACCCCGCTGGAAACATGTGAAGAACGGGATATCAAAGGCCTTTACGCCAAAGCTCGGAGCGGTGAGATCAAAGGATTTACCGGTATTGATGATCCGTATGAAGAACCAGTGAATCCCGAAATCAATGTAACAACTGAAAAGAAAACCCCTACGGAATGTGCCAGGGAAATTATTGATTACCTGGAAGACAGAGGCTTCTTGAAACCCGATGGGTTCAGCTCTGCAAAATAAATTGTGATAATTGAGGTTCCTCTGCCGGTTTTGCGACTGGCAGAGGAATTCAAAAAAGGGAGTGGTCAATGACAGGAATCCAGGAATTATTCGACCTGACTGGCAGGACGGCCATAGTCACTGGCGGGGCCGGTTTTCTGGGACAGCAATTCTCAGAAGCCCTGATTGAATCTGGAGCAAATGTGGTCGTTGCTGATATCAATCAAAAAATTGCATCAGAGTCTGCTGAAATGTTGAAAAGGGATGGGGGAGAAGCAATAGGTGTTACCCTGGATGTTACAGATCCATCCTCCGTTGAACAGTTGGTGGTTTTAACACAAAAAAAATATGGTGGAATAGACATTTTGGTGAATTCCGCTGCCATGGACCCCAAGTTCGAAAGAGATTCCAAAACCTCCCATGTAACATCTTTTGAAGAATTCCCCCTGCAATCATGGAAAGAAGCGCTCGATGTAAACCTTACCGGTATGTTCTTAACTTGCCAGGCAGTTGCCAAGGTGATGAAAGAGACAGGAAAAGGTTCAATTATCAATATTTGTTCCACCTATGGCATCTCTGGCCCTGATCAGCGTCTATATAAATCCCTCGGTGAACCGCGTTTATACAAACCGGTCTATTACACAGTTAGCAAAGCAGGTGTGCTCGGGTTAACAAAATATATTGCTACTTATTATGAAGGAACTGAGATCCGTTGCAATGCCCTTACCCCCGGTGGTGTGGAAAGAGACCATGATCCCGCTTTTAAGGAAGCTTATAGCCAGCGAACCGTCTTGGGACGAATGGCATATCCTCACGAGATGAAAGGAGCAGTCGTTTTTCTGGCTTCTGAAGCATCGAGTTATATGACTGGAACAAACCTGGTTGTAGATGGAGGGTGGACAGCATGGTAGAAGTTCTGGCGCTTATCCCCGCGAGGGGAGGATCGAAAGGCATTCTTCGCAAAAATATCAAGAATTTGGGGGGGCATCCCCTGATCGCTTACAGCATAACTGCCGGTTTGAGGTCAAAACTGGTTACCAGAACTATCGTTTCGACAGATGACGAGGAAATAGCCCGGGAAGCCAAGAAATATGGTGCTGAGGTTCCTTTTTTGCGTCCCGAAGAAATTGCCCTCGATCATACCAGGGACCTGCCAGTTTTTCAGCATGTTATATCCTGGCTTAAAGAAAACGAAGATTATCGACCTGAAGTAATCGTACAGCTCCGACCAACTAGCCCTTTCCGTCCTCCGGCGCTTGTGGATGACGCGGTACAAATATTGCTTGACAATCCTGGGGCGAGTTCTGTGCGGGGGATTGTGCCCTCTAAGCAGAATCCTTATAAAATGTGGATGGTTCAAGAAGGAGGATTGATGGATCCTCTTCTTGATACCAAGTTTATTGAACCTTATAATATGCCGCGCCAGGACCTACCAAAGACTTTCTGGCAAACGGGCCATATCGATGTCATCAGGACTCAAACAATCCTGGATGGTTCTATGAGCGGGGAGAATGTCTACGCTTGCCAGATAGATCCTTGGTTTTCGGTAGATCTGGACAGTATTCTGGATTGGGAGGGTGCCGAGTCCCGCATATCTACCCTTGGAGATGGCATAGTATTACCTGATGGATATTCTCTGATGATCCCAAAGGATATTTCATTATTGGTGCTTGATTTTGATGGTGTGATAACTGACGATAGAGTCTATGTCAACCAGCATGGAGAAGAAATTGTTGCTGCCCATCGGGGTGATGGTATGGGTATCTCCAGCCTGAAGAAAACTGGCGTTGAAGTGATCATTTTGTCGAAAGAGAAGAATCCTGTTGTCAAAGCCCGGGGGGATAAACTTAAAACGCCAGTCTATCAAGGTATTGATGACAAAGGAAAGAAATTGGCTGAGATCATTAAGGAAAAAGGGCTTACCTCCGAACAGGTTGTGTATGTTGGCAATGATGTCAATGACCTCCCCTGTTTTCCGTTGGTTGGATTAGCTGTCGCGGTAGCTGATGCCCATCCTGCTGTTATTGGTCAGGCTGGTTTGGTATTAAAGAAAAAAGGTGGCTTTGGGGCTGTGCGTGAAATTTGCGATTTGATATTAGGAGCGCAGTCCGCAAAAAGATAAGTAATGAGTTTGGGAGAAGGTCTATGAAACGAGAAGTGAAAGTGGGAAACCGCTATGTGGGTGATGGCCATCCGGTCTATATTATTGCTGAGATTGGCATCAATCATAATGGAAGTATTGATATTGCCAAAGAATTGATCGATGCTTCTGTAGAAGCTGGTTGCAATGCGGTGAAATTCCAAAAGAGAACCCCGGAATTGTGTGTACCTGACGACCAAAAAGATAAAATGCGCCATACTCCCTGGGGATATATCAGCTACATGGAATACCGCGAGAAAGTGGAGTTTGGAAAAGACGAATTCAGTGAAATCGTGGAATATAGCCAGGAAAAGGGGATTGATTGGCAGGCCTCTGCCTGGGACGAACCGTCGGTAGATTTTTTGGAAGAATTTTCTCCGACCGCTCACAAGGTGGCTTCCGCTTCATTGACTGATTCGGCCCTGTTGTTGAAAATGCGTCAGCAGGGAAGGCCGATTATCTTATCCACGGGTATGTCTCAAATGGAACAGATCCAGGCTGCGGTTGAGTTGGTTGGGACAGATGATTTGATCCTGGCTCACTGCACCAGCGCCTATCCCTGTCCTCCTGCAGAACTGAATTTGAAAATGATTCAAACACTGCGGGAAATGTATTCCTGTCCAATCGGCTATTCCGGCCACGAAGTTGGCTTGCCAACAACAGTTGCTGCGGTAACCCTTGGTGCTTCCTTGATTGAACGGCACATTACTTTGGACCGGGCAATGTGGGGTTCAGATCAGGCTGCGTCCATAGAACCAGGGGGTTTAAGAAAATTGGTGAAATACATTCGTGTAGTTGAAGAAGCTCTTGGGGATGGCGTGAAAATTGTTTATGAGAGTGAACAGCCAGGCTTGGAGAAATTACGTCGAACAGATACTCTTCCCATACGTGGACGTTATCAAAAAGACTAAACCAGGATTATAAGATCCTGAGTTTCAAACGAAAAACCATGTTTGAGTTATCCGGGTTATACAATAGGGGAATACGCAAACTGCAGCTATTTAGCCGTATCAAACGGTTAAATAGGATGATAGCGGCTCATTCATATCCGGAAGAAAAACGGAAACCCATAATTTTCTTTAATGCATCAGCCCGTTTAGAAGGACTAAATCTTAATGCTGCCTTTGGCTTGATCTCGAGTTGGGGTGTGCAGTTGGCGGGTCGAAAGGTGGTCCATTTTGCTTGTCGGTCCGGGATGAGTCAGTGTGTTCTCGGGGCAGGGTTGGGTGATCCCAAGAGCCCCCCGCCGTGCCAGGGCTGTATCCAACATACGCGATTATTTACCGGGGCGGCCCAAACAGCCTGGTTTGACTATCGCGAGGATCCTGACCTAAGAAAAAAACTGGAAGAAAAAACAGTTAAAGATCTGGAAAATTTCAGTTACCAGGAGCGCCCTCTTGGAAACCTGGTGCTGCCAAGTTTGCGCTGGATCTTGCGGAGATATACTCTGCAGGAAGATGAACTCACTCATCACTTATTCTCGGAATATATTCTTTCCGCCCATAATATCGCTGTAAATTTTACTGAGCTCATCGATAAACTGGGACCTGATACAGTGGTTGTTTTTAATGGATTGCAGTATCCAGAAGCTATGGTTCGTTGGGTTTCACAGGGGCAAGGTATCCGGGTGGTTACCCATGAGGTAAATTTGCAGCCGTATTCGGCTTTTTTCACTGATGGGCAGGCTACTATATACCCGATGGATATCCCGGACGATTTCAGATTATCCGCTCAGCAGAACCAGGTCCTTGACAGCTACCTGGTAAAAAGATTCAAAGGTGATTTTAGAATGGCGGGTATTCAATTCTGGTCAAAGATGGATCAATTGCCAGATGAATTTCTGTCATTTGCCAGCAATTTCAAGGCTATTATTCCTGTGTTTACGAATGTTATTTTTGATACCAGTCAGGCTCACGCAAACACATTATTCAGAGATATGTTTGAATGGTTGGATATTGTATTTCAAAAAGCTGTCCAACATCCGGGTATTCTGTTCGTGATCAGGGCTCATCCCGACGAGATGAGAAGAGGGAAAAGCAGCCAGGAAAGTGTTATGTCCTGGGCGAAAGAAAGCGGTGCGGCGGATGTTCAAAATATAAAATTGATTGGTCCCGATGAAACACTTAGTTCATATGAATTAATCCAGCGTTCAAAATTCACTATGGTTTATAACTCATCCATAGGATTGGAAGCAACGCTGCTTGGGGCTGCGGTTCTGTGTGCTGGAAAGGCCCGTTATACACAGTACCCCACAGTGTACTATCCGGATTCGCGGAAAGCGTATGACGATGAACTGGAAAACTTTTTGTTGGCAGATGAGATCCAGGTACCGGAAGAGCACTACGAGTATGCTCGAAAATTCCTCTATTATCAGCTCTACAGGGCATCTCTTCCCTTTGATGAATTTCTTTATGAGCATCCAACACCGGGTTATGTGCAAATTAAATCTCTGTCTTGGAAAGACTTTTTACCTGGTGAGTCACGGGTGCTGGATCTTGTGGTTAATGGGATTACAGATGGAAGTCCATTTGAACTGGAGAATGATTTATCATGAAGGTGTATTATCAGACTAAAAGATTGCTTAAATTAGGCCGGTTGGAACTTCGAAGAGCTCAAGTTGCACTTCGCTGGGGCCGAGATGTCCTGGATAGAACCCCATCAGTTTTCGGGAATGCGATCCCCAAAGCAGGATCCCATTTGTTAATACAAGTTCTATTAGGTTTGACAGAAATCGGACCCTTCGTGAATCCTGGCTTTCCACCTGTAAATAGATTCGAGGGGAATACTCGGTTGGAGTTACCAGAAAGGATTATTGAGTTAAATAAGATGCGTCCAGGAGATATTCGTTATGGATATGCTGCCTGCCGGGAACCTTTATTGTCTGCAATCACTGGTCCGAATCGGGCATCTGTGTTTATTTACCGGGACCCAAGAGATCAACTGGTTTCCCATGTTTTCTATGCTAAAGATATTCACACCGGTCATGGAATGCATGATTATTACAATAATGTCCTTACGACCATGGAAGAACGTTTAAATGTCGCAATCGAGGGCTGCGACCTACCTGGCTTAGGGCTGCCCACAGTCTGGGAGCGGTATGCAGAACATTTCGGCTGGTTTGAAAGGGATGATGTATTATGTTTGAAATTCGAAGACCTGATCCTGAATAAGGAAAGGGCAATCGGAGATTTGCTGGATTATATTGAAGGATTTGGGGTTGATTTCTCGGTTCCAAGGCAGCAAGCGATCGTAGTCCTCAGTGAATCAATCAAACCGAAAAAATCAGGGACTTTCCGAAAAGGCCAGCCGGGAAACTGGAAAGCCCATTTCACAAAAGAAAATAAACGCAGGTTTAAAGCAGTTGCTGGAGATTTGCTGAGCCGCCTCGGTTATGAAGATAATGACCAGGATTGGTAGACTAGTTATTCTGGAAAATCCATGTCTATAAAAAAGCCACTCTGTTCTATCGTAATCCGTGCTTTTAATGAAGAGGAACATCTCGGTAAATTATTAACCGGTATTGAGCAGCAAACTTTCCAGGATAAGGAAACCCTGATCGTGGATTCCGGCTCGACGGATGGCACTCTTGAGATCGCCAATAGATTCGATGTCAAGATAGTGAACATCGATTCTCGGGATTTTACTTTTGGCAGGTCATTGAACAGAGGAATAAAAGAAGCTCAGGGCCGTTACATCGTGATCATTAGTGCTCATTGTTTTCCGGTATATCCTGATTGGCTGGAGCAGCTTATGAAACCATTTGAGGATAAAAAAGTGGCAGTGAGCTACGGAAAACAACGCGGAGCAGATAGCAATCATTATTCTGAGCATCAGTTTTTTAAGACATATTTCCCAGATATCAGCCAACCGGACCAGGGACAGCCATTCACGCACAATGCCAATGCCGCAATTCGTAAATCGCTCTGGTTACAGCAGCCCTATAATGAAGAGATCACCGGGTTGGAAGATCTCGCCTGGAGCAGTTGGACTAAAACCCAGGGGTATTCGATCGCCTATGTGTCTGAAGCTGAGATTGTTCATATTCATGAGGAGACTTTTAAACAGGTCCATAATCGCTATCGGCGAGAGGCGATTGCCATGAAGCAGCTCCTACCAGAAAGCTCCTTTTCGATCAGGAATATGCTCGGAATGTTCCTCCAAAAATCGACCTCCGATCTATCTCAAGCGCGTAAAGAAGGTATTTTCTGGCAGGAATTTACTGGTATCCTGAGATTTCGACTGGTCCAATATCTTGGCACATGGCAGGGGTACCGATATTCCGGAAAAATTGACCAAAAATTGCACAGGAAATTTTATTATCCTCCAGGCTCCCTCACAGAAAAGATACCAGAGTCCCGCCCGATCGAACCCATCAGCTACCCTGGTGAGGAGTAAATAAAGATGACTAAACTCGCAGCCCTTGTGCCAATGAGACATCATTCTCAAAGGGTGCCGGAAAAAAACTTCCGCCATCTAGCAGGTAAACCACTCTTCCATCACATACTAGCTACATTGGTGGATGTCCCGGAACTGGATCTGATCTATGTGGATACTGACAGCCCGGTTATCGCAAATGGCATCGAGGAATCATTCCCAGCAGTTAAAATCATCGATCGGCCAGAGGATCTACGGGCGGATGATGTATCGATGAACCGGATCATTGCTCATGATATGTCTGTGATTGGAGCAGATCTTTATTTGCAGACCCACAGCACAAATCCATTACTGCAGGCAGGGACGATCTCTAAAGCCATTCAGGTATATCTTGAGAACAGCGCCAAGTTTGATTCCCTTTTTTCCGTAACCAGGGTGCAAACACGCCTCTATGATCGGGAAGGCAAGGCGATCAATCATAATCCGGGAGAATTGATCCAAACCCAGGATTTACCACCCTTATACGAAGAGAATTCCTGTATATACATGTTTACAGAAGCCGGTCTCAAGCAGAACGGCCATCGAATAGGGCATTTGCCCTACATGTATGAAATCTCCCCGGATGAAGCCTGGGATATAGATACCCCCTTTGATTTCGAAATTGTTGATTTTCTAATGAAGAAAAAGACTGAGTGATATTATGCCTACTGTATTATTATCCGCACCTTATATGATTCCTTTCCTGGACCGCTTTAGACCGGTTCTCGAAAATTTCGGACTTGAGTTATTAATCGCAGATGTGGAAGAGCGGCTGGAAGAAGCTGAATTGCTGGATTATGCGGGAAAATATGATGGTGTGATTTGCGGCGATGATCGTTATACCCGTCGGGTGATTAAAGCTTCTATACCCAGACTGAAAGTGATCTCCAAATGGGGCACAGGTATAGATTCAATTGATAGGGAAGCATGTAATGAGTATGGTGTGATGGTTGGAAATACACCTAATGCTTTCACTGAACCAGTGGCGGATAGTGTTTTTGGATATATGCTGGCATTTGCCCGCCAACATCCCTGGATGGACCGGGCGATGAAAAATGGGGTCTGGAAGAAGATTGCTGGCAAGACTTTGAGGGAATCTACACTGGGTATTATTGGGATTGGCAATATTGGAAGTGCACTGGTGAAAAGAGCACAACCGTTTGGGATTAAAGTCCTTGGCAATGATATTCGCGAAATCGATCCTGAATTCGTAATGACATCCGGACTTGAGATGGTGGAGCTTGAGGAATTATTATCACAGGCTGACTTTGTGAGTGTGAATTGTGGTCTTAATCCAACCAGTAGGCACTTGATTGATGAGAAGGCTTTTTCCCTGATGAAACCGGATGCTGTTTTGATCAATACTGCGAGAGGGCCGATCGTGGAAGAGGAAGCCCTGATCACGGCCCTGCGGGAAGGAAGAATAGCCGGAGCGGCCATAGATGTATATGAATATGAACCGCTTCCGGAGGATAGTCAGCTGAGGGAATTTCCCCAGGTTTTGCTAGCCCCGCATAATGCCAATTCCAGCCCACAGGCCTGGGAGAAGGTACACTGGAATACAATAAAGAACTTGCTTGATGGCTTGGAAATCGATTATCAGATCAATGCACAAGGTGAGGTCCAATGAAAAAACAATATGTCGTAGTCACCGGGGCCGCAGGGGGTATTGGCCGGGCAACTGCTAACTACTTTGCAAAAAAAGGCTGGATTGTGATTGGAATCGATCGATCGACATATGATGGTGATTTCCCTCAGAACGGACTTTTCATACAGGCAGATGTATCTCTTGAAAAAGATTGGCAAGTTATCCAGGAGAAATTGGCTGAACGGACATCCAGCCTGGATGCATTGGTGAACAACGCAGCCATCCAAGTCACCAAACCCATTGTCGAGACGACGGTTGAGGAATGGGATAGCGTATTGAATGCCAACTTGCGTTCTGTTTTCTTGAGTGTGAAAATGCTTTTTCCCGCGTTAAAAGCGAAACATGGTGGAGCGATCGTGAATGTTTCATCTGTCCATGCAGTTGCGACATCCAAGGATATTGCTGCTTATGCAGCAAGCAAAGGGGGAATGCTGGCCCTTACTCGCGCCCTTGCTATTGAACTGGCCCCCGATAATATCCGGGTGAACAGCGTTTTGCCCGGTGCGGTCGATACACCTATGTTAAAGGCTGGTCTAAACAGAGATCATGCTGGCAGCGGAACGCCTTCAGAACGCCTGGAAAACCTGGCTCGCAAGACCGTCAGCGGAAAAATCGGTCAACCAGAAGAGATTGCCAGGGCAATTTATTTCTTGGCTGATCAGAAAGAGTCATCCTTCATCACTGGACAGCCATTGGTTGTAGATGGCGGTGCAACTGCCAGATTGAGTACTGAATAATTATCATGGATTCAATTAAAAAAAATCTCAAAGAATCATCCCCTGCAATCTTTCAGGCTTTGCGTTCAGGCCGGGATGCATTGGTAAGAATAGCAGATCTACCAGGTATGGTTTTCCATCCCTGGCGGCTAGAATCAAATCAACGCCTGAAAAAATATCAAAATAGATATAGCGGCAAGCGCTGTTTTGTGATTGGCAATGGTCCCAGTTTAAAGAATACAAATCTTTCTTTTCTGCGGGATGAATATACTTTTGGGATGAATAGGATCTATCTGGCATTCGAGGAATGGGGATTTCAAACCAGTTTTCTGGTTTCTGTAAATGACCTTGTTATTGAGCAATGCCACACTGATTTCAGTGATTTAAGAATTCCTAAGTTTTTTTCCTGGCGTTCAAAAGACCTGCTCTATCCAGATAGTCAACCGGATATCAATACACATTTTCTCCATACTACTTATACCGGACCTAAATTCAATAATCTGATCACGAACAGATTCTGGGAAGGGGCGACGGTCACTTATGTTTGTTTACAGCTTGCTTTTTGCATGGGATTTGACGAGGTGTATTTAATTGGTGTTGACCATAGTTTTGATACCAAGGGCATAGCCAATCAAACCATTGTGTCTAGCGGAAATGACCCCAATCATTTTAGTCCAGAATATTTTGGCAAAGGATTCCGATGGCAGCTTCCAGATCTTGATACATCTGAAGTTTCGTATCAATTGGCGAATCGGAATTTTCTAAGCGCCGGCCGACAGGTTTTCGACGCAACGATCGGCGGTAAGCTGGAAGTGTTCCCCAAGGTGGATTATGAAGGTTTGTTTTCCTAGGAGTTCCTGAAAACATGAATAGCGAGACAGATAAGACGATCTTTGGACCAACAAAATATTGGCAAATTACCATTCTGGTGGTGATTTTGGTTTGCGGTTTTGGTACGCGATTATTTGATCTGACTGACCCGCCCCTGGACTATGCCTCGACGCGCCAATTGAGATCTGCAATTATCTCCAGGGGTATATATTATGCCTTGGCCGATAATGTTAGTGAATTAAATCGGGAGATTTCATTAAAGCAAATGGGCAGCCAGGAAATGTTGGAACCGCAAATTCTTGAAAATTTAGTCGCTTTCACATATATAATTGTCGGTGGTGAACATGTCTGGATCGCACGCATTTATTCCTCGCTGTTCTGGACTCTGGGTGGGTTGGCGTTATACACCCTCACCAGGGAGATAGTATCAGATGATGGAGCTGTCATAGCCCTGATCTATTATCTCTTTGTGCCATTTGGATTGCTGGCCAGCAGGACTTTTCAACCAGATCCTTTGATGACTGCATCCATTCTCTTCGCCTGGTTGAGCTTTTTTAGATGGGGCAAAACGAGATCCTGGAAATGGGCATGGATCACTGGTTTGACTGCCGGTGGAGCAATTTTGATCAAGTCCACCGCGGTGTTCTTCTTGTTTTTTGGCATGGCTGTATTTGTTTTATTAGTGTATAAACTTCGGGATATGATCAAAGACCTCCAAGTCTGGCTGATCGTTGGGCTGTCTGCAATACCTGCGATTGCCTATCATCTTTATGGCTACTTCATTTCAGGAGATTTGCAGGGCCAACTTCAAGGACGATTATTCAACCCTAAACTATGGAGTGATCCCAGGTTTTATGCTCTGTGGATCAACACAACCTCTAGAGTTCTAGGACATTTATTAATCTTGGTGATAGCATTGGTAGGCTTATTCTTGATTAAAAAAGGGATCTCTCGCTGGTTCCTTTTAGGAACCTGGTTGGGTTTTGTTGTATATGGATTTGCTGTATCCTATTACGTCACTACACACAGCTATTATTTGCTCCCTCTGATTCCATTGGCGGCGATCTCTATCAGCGCAACCGTAGATTGGATATTTAAGTGGTTGATAAAAAATAAATTACGCGGAATAGTTTGGGCGGGGACGATATCAGTTGTAATCCTGGGAGTAAGTCTTGGCTACTATCTCTACCAGATTGAGGATTTTCGTCATGAACCGGATTATTACTATAAGGTGGCTAGTTATGTTTCTCCAGATAAAAGTATCATTGCCTTGAGTCAGGATTATGGTTTCAGGTTGTCATACTACGGCTGGATCAATGTTCAGCCCTGGAGCCAATTGGAAAACCTTTTACCCCCAGGAGAAAAAATCACCGAAGAAGATTCTTATTCAATGCGATTTTCGGATGCAATGGATGATTTCGACTATTTTATTATTACCAGGATGAAAGATTTTAGACAGCAGTCTGATCTTAGAAAAGAATTAGTAGATCACTATCCAGTTTTAACAGAAGGCGGCGGGTATTTGATCTATGATTTACGGGAGCGTTTGGACTAAACGATGAAACCTTTGGTATCGATCATAACTCCATCCTACAACCAGGTGCGATACTTGGAAGACACCATCCAATCTGTCATTCAACAGGATTATCAAAACCTGGAATATATTATTGTTGATGGAGGATCGACGGATGGCAGTCCCGATGTAATCGAAAGATATCAAGATAAACTTGCCTGGTGGGTCTCTGAAAAAGATCAGGGTCAGGCGGATGCGATAAATAAAGGTTTTAGAAAAGCCACCGGGGAGGTTATAGCCTGGCTTAACTCTGACGATCTATATTTACCTGGTGTGATTTCTGCTGCTGTTGAGTTGTTTCAGAAAAATCCGGATGCTGGTGTGATCTATGGTGATGCGGTATCTGCAGACGCTGATGGTAGACTGCTAAATGAACTCCGTTTCCGCAATTGTGGAACTCGTGATTTTCTTCAGTTTAATATCATTTGCCAACCTGCCGTTTTTATGAAGCGGTCCATCGTGGAAAAAGTCGGTTACCTGGATCCAACTTATCATTTTTTTCTAGATCATCAGCTCTGGATTCGTCTATCCAGGGAGACTAAATTTGTCCACCATCCCAAGATCTGGGCTGTGTCCCGTTATCATCAGGATGCCAAGAATGTCACCATGGCAACAGCATCTGGAGCAGAAGTGATAAGAATCATGGATTGGGCCGAAAAACAACCTGATTTAGCAGAAATAATTGGGAATAATCATAATCAAGTCTGGGCGGGAGCATACCAGATAATCGCCAGATATTTGTTGGATGGCGGTAAACCTGGCGAGGCTTTCCGCACATATTTCAAAGCAGCTAGAACATGGCCTCCATCCCTGGGTGGATACTGGCACCGGTTCCTATTCTCCGCTATGGACAGCCTGGGTTTAGGATTCTTGGGGAAATTATTTTATCAGTTCAAAAACAAGCGGCCGCCTGATATTTCCAGCAAGGAATCCCTGGAAAATTGGCCTGGCCTTCAATTACACTAAATCAATAAAACATTATTCCGGGAAGAATATGGAAAAATACCCGCTGGTTTCCATTGTGACACCATCCTTCAATCAACAGGAATTTTTGGAAGAAACGATCCTTTCAGTATTAGATCAGGATTATCCTGCCCTGGAATATTTTGTTATTGATGGAGGATCGACGGATGGTTCTGTGGAGATCATCGAAAAATATGCAGATAAACTCACCGGTTGGGTATCTGAGTCAGACCAGGGGCAAACTGACGCAATAAATAAGGGTTTTGCAGGCAGCCGGGGAGAAATCATGGCCTGGTTGAATTCTGATGATATTTATCACCAGGGAGCAGTCCGGTCAGCTGTTGAATTTTTCAGAAATAATCCTGAAATAGGTTTAGTTTATGGGGATACAGATCTAATCGATATGACTGGTCGGAGAATTGGCAAATTCAATGCTCAACAGACCAGCTATCAGCGATTAATGAGGGGAGGAGTATATATCCCTCAACCAGCAGCTTTTTGGAGGAAAGACCTATGGGAAAGATCTGGTCCTTTGGACCCTTCATTTTATTTTGCGATGGATTATGATCTGTGGGTTAGGTTTGCAAAATTAGCTCCTATCCAATATTTTCCGAAATTATTGGCAAGTTTCAGGATACATGGAGAAGGTAAGACCACTGTGTCTGATGATCGCTGCTGGCCAGAGATGAGGAAGATTCAAAAAAGGGAAGGGGGGAGTATATTTTCAATATTTATGGCAAAATATATCATACGTAAGGCCCTTGGGCCGTTGTGGAATTGGTACAAGATGAAACGATATTAAATTGGTTTGAGATACCTGGAGAATTTTATGGACAGTTGGAATTTAAGGGATGAATTATTACGATCGATAAAACAATGGTACCTCATACTAGGTTTCATTCTCGGTGGGGGAGTGATCGGGTACATATTTGCATATTTTATACCCCCAAATTACTTGGCGACAGCTGACTTATATGTGGGTATTGATGTCACCCGGGTCAACGAGATGGAATATTTGATTCCATTGGCTGATGAAGAGCCATTGAATTTGGATGATTACAAAAACTGGCAGTTAAAACAACTCTCAGACATCCTCTACTTGGACAAGGTCCTCGAAGTGACCTTGGATAAGTTAAAAGTAAAAAATCAAGCCTATCAAGATATAACCCTCAACGATTTCAGGAAGTCAATCGATATCTATTGGTATGATACGGGAATTTGGAGATTGGAAGTAATTAATCGGGATCCGGCTCAAGCAGAAGCAGCCGTTAAGACCTGGTTGGATAGTGGATATGCTGAGATCTCTGGTTTATTAATTAATTCTGAAGAAGCGGCTACTCTGGATTACGATCTACAGGTCATAAAAGGAGCGAGTTCTCTTCAGAAATCACAGTCTGCCAGATTAAAAGCATTCCAGGATTCATCCCAGGAATGGTCCGTGAAGTTTGATAACTTACCTCAAGACCAACCGCTGCCTGAAGAGATGCTGGTTGAATTAAGAAGTTGGATATTGACTTATCGAACACCACCAGACCTGTGGCATATTCCTGTCGGAGAATTTCCTGATACAAACCAATCGTTGATTGGTTATAGTGTCTGGTTGGAAAAGACGCAGGTGGATGCTGCGATAGTTCTTAATGAATCCCAGAAACAATATGAACTTCTTATTCAGGAAAGAAATGAGATCTTGCCTGAGTATTATCAAGCGCTGGATGATAGTTTGGGTTTATCTGCGAACATTGTGCTGGAAAAGAATACTTCGATGCCGATAGTGTCAAACCCCAGATCAACGGGGAAAACCACTATATCTGGAGCAGGTTTTGGTTTGATTGTTTGGTTGTTATTTGCAGTTATCCGGATTAAAGGTCAGAAAAATGGCCATAGTTAAGAAATTTATTCCAAAAATCAGAAAGATCCTCTGGGCTGCCTTTTTATTGAGTCTGCCAGTAACCAACTTCCGTTATTTTCCTGGAAATATCGGGGGATCAAAGGTTCAAGTTCGTCCACTGCTTGCCATTCCTATGGCATTACTACTGCTGCTCAGTATTCCCAGGCTTTGGAAGAAAAAGCTCCCACGTCTGTTTTTGCCGATTATCATCTTTTTCTTCTTTATAGTAATTTCTAGCAGCGTTCCATATGTTATGGGATATACATCAGAACTTGGTGAAATGTCATATACCGCAAGACTGATCCGGACATTGATCACGCTATTCCTTGGATTGGGTATCTACGTCACTGTGTCCATAACACCATTGGATAGAGATGACCTGAAGTTTACATTGAAATGGTTGTATGCTGGATTAGCTCTGGCCATTTTCTGGGGTACTTTGCAAATGATATTCATTTTGGATTTGATCCCGGGCTGGTACACCATCATGAGTAAAATCCAAGCTCATATTACTATCAATGTAGGCACCTCTGAAAGGATTATGGGACTTACATTGGAACCCAGTTGGTTTGCCGATCAGATTTCTGCGTTATGGTTACCTTGGGTGCTTCCCGCTGCGATTCAGAATAGGACGGTTTTTAAAAAACGTTGGAAATGGATAACGATTGAAAGGATCCTTCTTGTCTGGATGTTGATTGTTCTAATCTTTACTCTATCGCGAGCTGGATTCGTAGTGGCCATGGTAGTTATTGGTTGTGGAATTCTATTCTTCCTGCCCAAACGAAAGCTAAATGATGAAAAACCGAAATCAGAAATGAACTTGCTGGGCCGGCTGATGGATCTTTATTACAAAATCCCTCAGGTAGTAAGATATACAATTATTGCTGCAACATTATTGGCTGTGATTGGGGGATTAGTATATTATGTTGGTAAGGACAATAAATATATCAACCGAATGTGGTTGTACTGGGGTAATTACTCAGATATTACCGATGCTGTCGGAACCCGTTCATTAGGCGGGTTTTTCCGATATATTGGTTTTGGACCAAGATTTATATATTGGGAGACAGCTTATCGAGTGTTTTTGAAGTATCCGATTTTTGGTGTTGGATTAGGTAACTACACTTTCCATTTTATTGATTCATTGCCATCCATCCAGGTTGGTTTTGTGCCAGAGATTTTAACCAGAATTGTCCCTGATCATATAAGAGTAGTAACAGGCAAAAACTACTTCGCTCGTTTATTGGCCGAAACTGGAATTATGGGTACCGGAGCTTTCATTACATTCTTGGTAACCTTAACCTCTGGGGGACTTTACTTGTGGTTGTCGGATAATCCCGAGGTCAAATTTTGGGGAGCTGGATCATTGCTTGGGATCATTGCCTTTCTCGTGGATACTTTCTCTTATGACTCACTGGCAATTCCAAATCCATGGGTAGTATTTGGTTTAATTACGGCAGCTGTGACGATTTATACAAAAACAGATATTTTAAATAATGGAGGAACCCCTGAATAAAAAAGGATTGCTCATTGGATTAATTATTCTAGTAATAGCTGCACTTGGTTGCTGCTGCCTGGGGGCTGGTATAACCGCGTACGGTGTTTACCGCTGGGGCGAAGGTGGCTCTATACTCAACAATTCCCCTGTAGATGTTGAAGTGATTCCTGCACCAGGTCTGACAGCCACTCAATCTTCCCAGGACAACCAATCATTTTTAGGGGATTCAACAACGCTAGATACGTTATTAAACGCTGCTATTCCCATCAACGATCCGGTTGATATCGCTCAACGTCTGGAGGGGAAGGAAAACATACCGCTAACTTTACCGGTTGTTAACCTGGACCTTCCGATTGGAACGCAAAAAGATTTTTGGGTAACTGACACGGATACAGCAGAGAATTTTCAGATCGAAACCACCCTGTCCGCTGTTTCAGATCATCTCTATTTCTGGATCGAAAATGGTGTTGATTATTCTCAGAGCGCCCTAGATAGGCTAGCCGCAGATTTTGAGAATAATATCTATCCGACCAACAGGGAGTTCTTTGGGTCCGAATGGTTTCCCGGAGTTGATGAGGATCCTCATCTTTATGTGATATATGCCCGCGGTTTGGGTTTTAACTTGGCGGGTTATTACGCTTCTATCGATGAATATCATCCGGACGTCCACGAGTTTTCCAATGCCCATGAAACTTTTATGCTCAGTGCGGATAATGCTGGCTTGCGAGATGAATATACTTATGGCGTTCTGGCTCATGAGTTTCAGCATATGATTCACTGGTATCGGGACCGCAATGAAACTTCCTGGTTAAATGAGGGTTTTTCTGAGTTGGCGACCTTATTGACAGGTCACAGAGAAGGGCCAACGCACGATTATTATTTTGCAGATGATCCGGATACACAATTGAATGACTGGCCTAATGATCCAAATGCAACCATTCCACACTATGGCAATGCTTTCCTGTTTGTGACCTATTTTATGGATCGTTTTGG
>CAZOUN010000007.1:0-56588 GCA_964582965.1 uncultured Anaerolineales bacterium
CTTATATTGTACGAGAGGTGTTTTATTTCGTGTCCTGTTTTGGGGGTTCAGTTCAGAATACTGCGGTTCTTAATGAATGGCAAATTTGAATATTCTGTTTACTCTACTTCCTCGCCAGTGACAACGTATAGCCCGGCATCCTTCAACACGTAGATCAGAGCATCGGGTTTTTCATTGAGAAACTGAGAGACATAGCTTCTTAAACTTTCCTCCGGGGACCCCTGGTCAGGAACGGCAGCAATCCTATAGGTCTGTAATAGCTCATCCGCGTCCATCTCGCAGAGGATTTTGATCCGGTTTTCCCCCAGGCTCTTTAACATCCTTAAAACATCAACCGGTTTTTGATTTCCAATCCGGAATGTTTCCTTGCTGCAGGTATTATCAATCACCCAACTGAGGGCCTCATCCAGACCCATCTCCCGAACTGCTTCCATGGCTTCCTGGTATCCGACAGAGCCAACTCCGTCCTGGCAGGGAGCGAGCAGCAGCACAGTCCCACCTGGTTTTTTAGCGGCATTCCATGCTGCGTGGGTGCCTTTGCCTGCCTGGTAAAGATTTATTCCCACTCCGCCTACAGTGACGATTACCAGGTCTGCAGCTTTATCTACATTTACAACTCGCCGATGATATAACAGCTCGTTTGCTAGATTATGAAGGGCGATGATATTGCCAGCATTCAAACGGGTGATCTGTCCATGATCCATGATGGCATCTATACAGAATACAGGTGTGAGCTCCTGGACTTTAGTTGCCATTTCCTTCATATCAGAGATTACGGGGTTATCAGTGGTATTGCCCAACCGACAGACGGATTTAAATCCAGTTAATTTATCAAACATTTGAGTGTGGTTTGTGTTTATTGTTACTCTGCCAGCCACACCTGGAAATAGTTGTTTTACAGTGCCAGCTACCCCGGCAAAATAATGATATTCGGAGTCAGTGACTGGAATCAATATGCAAGCATCTAATGCATCTTGGTTAATGGTGATCGGTGTGTTTCTGCTGGAGACTCCCAGATCGGCCAGGTTATTCTGATCGTTATGGATCAATATTTGGTCTTTATATTTTTCAAAGACTTCTTCTCCAAGGATCCTTTCACGGACCTCTGTCTCGCTTGGTGGACGATGGGTTCCGCTGGCGATCAAGATACCCAGGTCTTCTTTTTTCACTCCACAAATATCAATTAGATAGGGAAGGAGAAGGGGGTAGAGTATCCTGGTATGCCGATTTGGTCTTGTATTATCATCTGCGATCAATAACACTTTTTTTCCGCAGGCAGGATAATGGTCAGCCACCAGTTCTTTTAAAGGGGAAGCGTCAGTTGGATTTTCAAGGGCGCGGATCAAATCTGTCTTTAGATCTGAAATTTCAGATTGAACATCAGGTGAGTCAATTACCTGGACTGTTCCCCGTCCTTCTGGAATGAATTGAGAGAGGGTCTGATCACCGTATGCGATACTGATATCAAGATATGCCATAATGTCACCTACTGGTAAATGATTTTGTTTACTCTAATACATCTGGGAATAATTAGCAAGGTGCATATTGATGTTTTTGCCTTATTGCCAAATACGGGGGGGAACAATTGCGTAGCTATGATAAAATGTTGGCTGATTTATGGTGATGGAGTCCACCGATAACCGCACTAATGCTGATGACTCCTAGATAATTTCATTGGGAGAGTCAGAATTATGCAGAACCTGTTATTAATTGGTATAGGTGGATTTATGGGGGCGTTACTGCGATATGGTGTCAGCGGATTTATTCAGAATTGGTCTAAAAGTATCAATTTCCCATATGGAACCTTGGTAGTAAACTTGCTGGGTTGCCTCCTGATCGGGGCTTTATCACAGGTGGCTGGAACCAGAGGGGTAATTTCCTCCGAAGCCAGATCATTTATTTTCATAGGGTTGTTGGGTGCGTTCACAACCTTTTCTACTTTTGGAAACGATACGGTTAGCCTCTTCCGGGAAGGGGAAAACTTGCTTTCTTACGTCAATATCGGTTTGCACCTGGTATTGGGCCTGTCAGCAGTGTGGCTTGGTCAGACCCTGGTTTCCCAACCCTGGAAATGAATTAGTTTTGCATTCTTGAGTGATCCCACGAATTTGTGGATCAAGGATCCTATTCAATATGCTACTCTAAACCAAAATCCCGAGCCATCTCTTCAGCGGCAATGAATTCCTCAGGTGTATTCAAATTTAGGAAAGTGTGCTCAGAGCCGGTGATATCCAGTGTCTCACCCGGATCCAGGATTTTCAGATTGGCTTTCTTGTGCCAGGCTTTCATTCGCCACAGATCCTGCTCGATGGCTTGATCAACTAAGGACAGGCAGCTCTCTCTCCTATAAACTGCGTGCAGTGGTTCAATCCCATTAGGTGTACTGGGAATAATTCCGTCCCAATTAGATCTCTGGATCTTATCAGCCATAATGCTGATCAAATTCGGGCTGGCGAAGGGCATATCTACTGCTACCAGCCCAACCAGAGGTGTGTTGGCCACAGACAGCGCTGTCAATAAACCACCCAACGCACCTCTCCCCGGGCGCACATCCCCATATACTGGCACTCCTAAATGCTGGTAGAGTGGGGCGTTATTGGAAATTATCAGAATTTCAGCATTCAGCTGCTGGAAACGATCCATCAACCGTTCAATTAAAGGAAATCCCAGAAAAGGGAGGAAGGCTTTGTCTTTGCCCATCCGGGAGGATTGGCCGCCAGCCTGAAGAACAATTGTTATCATAATCAGATTATAATGAGATTGGTTCAGTTTTGACAATGAATTACTATAGCTCGGGAGTTATATAGAATGAGCCTGGAAGATTTTCTCGATCGTATGGTGACCACAAGTGAATTGGCAGAAATTTTAGAGGACAAGTCAATTCGCTGCCTGGCCTGTGCGCATCAATGCAATATCAAACCCGGTCAGAGGGGTATTTGCAAAATCCGCTTTAATCAAGATGGTCGATTAATGGTCCCTTGGGGATATGTATCCTCTCTTCAAGTTGATCCTATTGAAAAAAAACCTTTTTATCATTTTCTTGCGGGTACAAACGCATTAACTTTTGGGATGTTGGGATGTAATTTGCGTTGTGGTTATTGCCAGAATTGGCTAACCTCTCAAGCCTTGAGGGAAGAAGGTACCGGGCATCTAGCGGAATACATCCGTGAGATAACTCCCGAAGCGCTGGTTGAATACGGGGTTCAACATGGTGCTGAAGTAGTTGCATCATCGTATAACGAACCATTGATCACGTCTGAATGGGCCAGGGATATCTTTGAGCTGGCCGGAAAGTCGGGTTTACGGCAAGTATATATCTCAAACGGATTTGCAACAAAAGAAGTATTGGATTTCCTGGGACCGAACCTCCAGGGTTTTAAAGTTGACTTAAAGACAATGCAGCCGGATCACTATCGGGAGCTAGGCGGCGGACTGCAGCCAGTAATGGACAGCATCCTTTATGCCCATCAACTGGGGTTATGGGTGGAAATTGTCACTTTATTGGTTCCGGGATTTAACGATTCCGAATCCGAATTGCAGGAAATGGCCGCATTTATCCATTCTGTTTCACCAGAAATTCCCTGGCATGTTACAGCTTTTCATCCTGAATATAAAATGCTGGATAAACCGAGCACTACCTACCAGCAGCTTATTAAGGCGGTTGAAATAGGTTATAAGGAAGGCCTTCAATATGTTTATGGGGGTAATTTGCCCGGCAGTCTGGGGAAATATGAGCATACTTCCTGTCATCACTGTCAGGTGACCTTGATCAAGAGACGAGGGTTTTCCATACAGGAATATCTCATCACCCCGGAGGGACTTTGTCCGGAATGCGGTACAAAAATACCAGGAATTTGGTCTGCCACTCCCCCTCGGAAGAGGCCCTTTCCGTTTTAATTAAAGATATGAATTGCTGTGTTCTTATCTGCTAATTTGCAGATGAATGACATTCTGATCGATTCCCCCAAATTGATATTTGTAAGTTTCATCTCCCCGCATGAAATCCAATTCAGTTTTACCCTGTTCAATTGACCAATTAATGATCTTGCTTAGCAGAACCCAACCTGGAGAAAGGTTCTCGAATACGGTATTGATTCCGGAATTATAGATCCAGATCTTCTCATCAAAATCAAAATTCATATATCCAGCTGCTTTAATATCTCCCACAACCAGGAAAACAAGCTGCAGCCAACCTTCGTCATATGCCGCGCGGGCGCTGTCTTTGATCTGTTTTTTCATTGGGTCTGTCAGGAATTTCTCTTTTTCCAAATTATTTGCCATTAGATCAAAGAAAGCCTCCAGCTCCTGGTCCAGGTCATGTTCCTCGTTGACGATATACCAGTCTACTGGCAAGAAATAGGTATCGGCGTTTCTGATTTTTCGGGAAATTTCTTGTCGGTACCGGTCCTCAAGTGAATCTAGATAAGCCTGCCAACTTGATGGCAATTGAACAGCTGGTGCAGGTTGTATGATATCTACACTGGTTTGGAAGCCTGCAGACAGGGCAGCATTTTCCATCAAATCGATAGTTGATGAGTGCTCAGGAAGGTTATACAGATCCACAGTTTTCCAGGCAGGAGCAAGATCTGAAGATAAAAATTCGATTATCTCTTTAATAAAACCGGACAGGTTATCTGGTGAGGTGATCAGATCTAGATAATCTGAGATCTCATAACTTCCGATAAATTGAATCTTCTGGTTTGAAATAAAAAGCGGCGCAATGCCGGTGAGTTTGTGATCCGTATCTCGCTGGAGGAGAATTGCCAGTTCTCCACTTTCCCATTCTCCACCACCCAGATTCGTCCACCAGTGTGATTGAAATTCATGCCGGAGGAATGGCACATGACTTGCACTTTGAGTAAGTAGAGCATTCCAATTCTCTTTGAGTTGGAGAAAATCAGGAGTGGAATGGATCAGTTTGATGGTCATGCAGTCCTCAGGTATGGTGAGTGGCTTCGAACTCCATTTTACCAGTATAATATAGGCAGAAAAACGACTATATCGGAAGATGAATATGGCTACCAGATTCAACCTCAACATACTGCCCATTAAGCGGCAAATGGAAAAAACGGTCTCGGTTCTACCGGGATTATTCATCACCAGGCCTCCCCGACGCTCTCCCAGAAGGCGGACCCAGGAAAGGTTGGTGCTGCATCTGCATTTAGATGGCAATGCACCGCTCTCTGACACTGCTATGGAGCAGCTTCTTACTAAATTGGCAGAGGTTTACTACCAGACTGATGGATCAACCACTTCTGCCTTGCGAGATGTCACTGATGTGCTCAATAAATACCTCTTGGATCGAAATTACAGGGCAGCTACAAAAGGCCTGAAGGCCACTGGATATCTGACCCAGATCGTTCTTCGAGAAGACCGGGTTCTCTATGCCCAATGCGGCCCATCTTATATCTACCAGATCACAGGCGACGTTGTTGAGGATTTACATGATCCGGAGTTGTCGGGTTCAGGGTTGGGATTGGGTAAATCTTATAAGGTCCGGTACCATCAGATTAATCTAAAACAGAATCAGCTTCTGATTCTGTCCCCGAAAACACCACAAACCTGGACTGACAACCTATTCAAGAATTTAACCAGGATGAAACATGGTGCCCTGGTACAGAGGCTATTGCACAAATTGGATGAGGACCTGGAAGCGGTCTTGATTTTCCCAGTAAATGGCGAAGGCGAAGTTAATATTATTGAACCGAATTGGGCGCTGGGTGCAGGCGCCCTGGAAATGACGGAATTGGATCAGGGCGGAGAAGTTGGAGAAGTGATAGAGGACGAGCCGGTACATATTGAATCCCCTATCCAAATAGCTGATGATACAGTTGTACCAGTACCTCAACCCGAGATCAAAGAGAGAGAGAAACCATCCCGGGAAGAACAGTTTGTCACACCTCGTCGCGAGGTAAATAAGAAACCGGGATTGGCTTCTCAAGTAGCAGCGGAGATCGGCCCAGCATTAAATGATATTCAAGAATCAAAAGCCTGGTCGGTTCTGAGCAGAGCGGGTGGATCAATAGGAGATACGGTTAGAAAAAGCTGGCATGCTGTTTTGGGTTTTATTAGCAAGATGCTGCCGGATGACCAGGTCTTGGATCTTCCATCCTGGAGCCTAAGCATGATCGCGATCTTGGTTCCCGTCGTGATGGTGGTATTTGGTAGTGTGTTCTATATCAAACGAGGTAGGAATCAACTCTACGACGATCATTTATCCCAGGCAAAAACTTTATTGTCGCTGGCTCAAACTCAAATCGATTCACCGGAATATTATCAATCCATTTCCGATGCACTGGATCAGATCTCGGCCGCTAAAAGTTACCAGCAAACGGATGAAGTGGAAGAACTTTTTTCAACCTTGCGCCTTGAACTTGATACATTGGACCGGGTCACCCGTTTGAACTACCAGCCTCTTTTCAACCGCGGTTTGGGAGCGGATGTGACTATATCCAAGATTGTTGTGACAGCCTGGAATGATCTATATATGTTGAACGCAGATTATGGAACGGTAATCTGGGCTCAATCAAATCCAGATGGCTACAAGATCATTGATGAATTCAGCTGTGGTCCAATTGATGGACATATTACTGTTGGCCCACTGGTGGATATCGTGGCCCTGCCGACTTCACAGGAAGATCAGGCAACCATCATGGGAATCGATAAGAATCACACGATGATATTCTGTTACGCGGATCTCTCGGAAATACCAGTTATCTTTGAGGATACTTCCTATACCCTTGGTCGAGGGCCGGCTGAAGCGATCACTATGTCCAGCAGCACCCCCTATAATTTATATATCCTGGATCCAGAAAAAAGGGCGATCTGGATTGAATACCAGAGCCAGAACTACCATGAAGGATCTGAGTATTTCGGCGCTATTGATTCTCCGGAGATGGCAGATGCCATCGAATTGGTGACCAACGGTAGTGAGCTATTTATTTTACATAGTGATGGATACGTGACCAAATGTGTGACCGAAAGAGCAGATGCTGACCCGCTTTGTACAACTCCGTTTGAATTTTCAGATACCCGACCTGGCAGCGAATCCGGACCTTTCTTTGCAGGGGCCAATTTTGATTCCTTTGCGATCAAGGGGGCTCCGGGAATGGCTGTATATATGTTGGACTCCGTTGATCAGGCCCTATACCGCTTCAGCACCCAGCTCGAGTTCCAGGAACAGTTCCGGCCGATAGATGGTATCATCGATCAACCAGCAACAGCTTTCACCATCACAATGAGTGACCGGGTATTTATGGCTGTGGATAATCAGATCTATACTGCTCAACTGCTTCCCTGAGAACAAGATCGTTAAATATAAAGATCCGTAATCTAAGGCTGATTACGGATCTTTTTTTGTGAATATTGTCCGGCTTTATTCTTCTTCGATTTCTTCCTCAAGATCTTGATCATCGAATAATTCAATCCCTGGGGACTGAAGTACAACTGCCGTGATATTGTCATGTCCCCCCCTTAGGTTTGCAAGGTCAACAAGCTTTTGCAGCTGCTTATCTTTGCTTTCCTCACCAACAAGGATCTCGAGAATTTCTTCATCAACAACTAAGTCTGTCAGGCCATCTGTGCATATTAGTATCTGGTCTCCCGGAACGAGAGGTAAACCCTGGTTGGCTTTGGCTTGTTCCTGATTTTCATCCGGGTCCATATATAACCGCAGGTCTGGATGAATTGGATCAGATGATCCGAGATAACTGCGAATCAGATGTCTTCGAGGGTGGCTGCGAGCCTCCTCGGAGCTGATAACGCCAACTTCCAATGCTTCCTGGACCCAGGTATGATCAATATTCAATTGCTGGATGACATTATCCCTTATTAAATATAATCTGGAATCACCGAGGGTCGCGATGTACAGTGCGGAATCGATCACCAAGGCACAAGCCACCGTGGAGCCCATCCCTTTCCTTGTGTCATCATTTGCCCCATCACTTGTGATGCTGTGATTGGCTTCCAATAGGGCGCTTTTTAAAATCCATAGAGGATCAGTTCCATCGCTTTCAGCTACTGAGGAAATGATTGTGGCAACTGCGATCTTTGATGCGATTTCCCCAGCCTTGTGGCCTCCAATTCCATCGGCGATAACTGCCAGTAGAACAGGTGTCTCGTCATCCTCGCTAATCGTAAAAGCGGTGATTTCAAATGAATCCTCATTTAATCGACCCTTACTTCCCGGATCGGTGATTGATGCTGAGTCGAGGTGAGGGTGTTTACTAGAGATCACGTTCTTTTCTCCTCTTTAACTGGAGGTGTTTCCATTCTAATCATGACTTGAAATCGGAAAATAGCTTCTCCAATGTGTATGATATCACCATCTTTTAAGAATTGGGGTTTACCGCTTTTTATTTGCTGATAATTAATCCATGTACCTGCCGTGGACCCAAGATCCGTAATCTGGAATTTTTTATCCGCCAGACATTTGATCAAAGCATGTTCTTTGATGACGGAAGGATGTTTGACCTGGATTCCTATACCTGGCATTGAACTGCCGATTTTGATTTCATACTCATCTACCCGAACTGGTTCGGGGAATAGTTGCTGTGATATGTCATTAATTGCGATCAACCGGTATGGGTTATTGGTCAGATGGGGGTTTTCCTCTGGGTTATTATTTTTTCCTGGAAGGATTTTTTTGATCAGGGTCCTGGATTTTGTGAACTGCACCCATTTTGTTGAATATAACTTAAATATATTTGTCACACCCGGCTGGATCCTTCCCTGCGAAACGAAGATAAAAAGCGCTAACCCGGCCAGTAGAATCACTGTCAAACCTGCCAGGGCAGGGGCATTAGCCCGGATAATACTTGGGAGATCTGGAGGTGGGACAACTACATTGATCTCAACTGGAGTTTCAACACTTAACCTCGATAAACCAAGTATGTCTACAGCTTCCAAGGAAAGATAATGGACGGCACTGGTCTCATATGAACTGAGATCCCAGATGAATTCATCATAAGGGGGGGATGTTTTTCTAGCGACGATTTCATCATCTACTCGGAAAATCAGCTCCTCAAGCTCCCGTGGGTGATTGTCGGGAAATTCCAACAGGATTTGTAGTGGATAGGCTTCCGGTAGAAAAACCTGATTGGTGCTCTCTCTAGAATTTTCATCCAATATTTCCCGAGATATTGCTCTAGGAGGGGAAATGAAAATTGGATTGGGAGGTTGAACGTCAAGGAAAAAATCACGCACACCAACTATTGGAGAAAGCGTTGAATCTACCGTTACTTCGAGGGTGTGAATGCCCGGTGTCACGACTTGGGAGAGATAGTTGAGCAGATAGGTGCTGTGAAGCGGCTCAAGTAGCTGTACCAAATCTTCCAGTGGTTCCTCTCCGGAAAAAGGCATGAATAACCCTTGGGTATTTGAAGACAAGTCCTGGAGTTTGGCAGCCCCTGCAGTTGTGAAGAATGCTGGTGATGATACCAAGATGGTATAGACTTTGACCTGGTTATCTGCGGCCTGGGATATCAGATTGTCAATTGCAGCAAATCCTTCTGTGGTTGGCTGGCTTGTATATAACAGCACAACACGTTTCATTCCTGGCTGATAGACCGGATCCGAAGCGATACTGATTGCTTGGGCGAGAACGTTAAAATTGGATTCGGTCTCCCGGAGATCAGGATCATAACCTTCCAGGATCGATATCACCTCAGATTTTTCTACAAGATGGGAATGCTCCAAACCATCATTAGAGACAATACTGATATTGTCGGGTGCTGAGGTCTGCGGCTGAGCTGCCCAGTCAAGCAGTGATTGCTTAATGAAGTCAAAGCGGGAATTACCATTAATATCCTGGATGGCAAAAGGATTTGAAAGATTAAAGGCAGCTACCAGCTGGATCCCTGGGCTAAGTGCCTGAAAATCCAACAGTTCTTGTTCTATACCATTTTCCTCGAGAGTGATTTGGTCTGCAGTCAGATTGGTAATGCTTCTTCCTTCTCTACTACTAGCATCTATATAGAAGGTTATATCCGGGTATTTTGCCAGATTGGGGGCGGACAGTGTTATCTGCCTGGCCGTTTGGGCCCTAACTTGGGAGGCAGGGATCATCAACAACAGGCAAAGTAGGATCAGGCTGTGTAAGCCCTCTCTGAGGTTAATCCTTTTTATGACCATTGTCTGCCATTGTACCAAAAAGAGACTGAGCATCTGTTATCTGTTTTATTAACATTGATCGAAGATCAAAATCTGTGGAAAATGGGAAAAAGTGTTGGTTGTGATAGAATTTGGAGTATTGAAAAACACTAAATGTATCTTGAAAAAGCCAGCAAATCTATGACAGAATTCATCCTGGCCTCAAAATCCCCAAGGCGGAAGATCCTTCTCCGGAACTTAATTGATCCATTTCTCGTCGTTAATTCAGATATTGAGGAGCTGGTTATCCCAGGTGAAAAACCAGATGAGTTTGTTATACGTCTCGCTCGAGAAAAAGCACTTAAAGGTGGGGCAGGTGTGCTGCCAAATTCTATCGATAATGTCTTTGTGATAGGGGCAGACACCATTGTTGTGGATGGGACAGAGATCCTGGGGAAACCGCTGGATCAAATGGATGCAGCCCGGATCCTGGAACAATTAAGGGGTAACACCCATCAGGTGTTATCTGGCATTGCTCTTTATGATCTTACAAGTGGGGATATTCAGACCCGATTGGTTTGTACTGATGTGAAAATGAGAGAGTATACTGAAGATGAGATCGAGGAGTATATCGCTAGTGGGGATCCCCTAGATAAAGCGGGAGCGTACGGTATTCAGAACCGTGATTTTAATCCAGCCCCAGAATTTTCAGGGTGTTTTGCCAATGTTATGGGTTTGCCACTCTGCCACCTGGCAGTATTAATGAAAGATATGGGAATTAATTTAGATCACCAGGTAGCGGAACGTTGTCAAGATTCGATTAAATATCAATGTCCAGTTTATAGCGATATCCTGGCTGGAAGGAAAGTTTACGGCACAGAGAGAAAATAACTATGAAAAAATTCATATTGATACTTTTTTTAATTATCGTGTTAGCGGGGTGCAGCAAATCAACTCCGGTTGGCACGCAACCTGATGTGGGAACACCTACACCTGAGTTGGCACCACCGGAGGTCCAAACTACCCAAGCTCCGGATGTTGAGGGTGCTGCAATAGAATTCCTGGAATACTGGAAATTAAGTGACTATCAGTCTATGTATGCGATGTTGAGTCCTTCCAGCCTGGAAGCGATCACAGAAGAGGAATTCTCAGAGATTTACCATGGTGTGGCTGTCGAACTTGCCATGGAATCGCTGGATTTTGCAATCTTGTCTTCTTTTGTTGATCCCAGCCAGGCCCAGGTTGCAGTTTCGGTAAATTACAACAGTTTATTGATCGAGAATTTGAACCGGGATATTATCCTACTGCTCAGCCTTAATGACGGAATTTGGAAGATAGATTGGTCAAGAGGCTTGATTTTCCCCGAGCTGGAAGGGGATAATATGCTGCAGCTGACCCGACTGGTTCCTTCCAGGGGAAATATCTATGACAGGAATGGCAGCGTGATCGTAGCTTATGCTGAAGCGCTCTCTGTAGGCCTATCTCCTTCGCAGATCAATCCTAAAAAGGAAGATAAGGTCCTTGATGAATTGGGGCGTGATCTTGATATGCCGCCGGAAGTGATCTATGCCATGTACGAGAATTATCCTCCTGGAGTGGATTGGTATCTTCCATTAGGTGCGATATCAATGGATGCCATTGAGCCCCGCCTTGGGATTCTTGAATCTTATACAAATAATGGGGTTTTGCTGAGGACTTTTGATGGCAGATATTATTTCAATGGCGGTGCTGCGCCCCAGGCAGTTGGATATGTTCGCTGGATCCAGGAAGCTGAACTGGACGCCTATCGCATCCAGGGATACTCTAAGGGTGAGAAAGTTGGTGGGCAGGGTCTTGAATATTGGGGAGAGGATTATCTAACCGGTGATAGGGGAGGCATCCTCTATGTTGTCAATCAAGAGGGAGAAACCATATCCCAGTTGGCTCGAGAAGAGGCGGCCCCTCCAGCAGAGATCTACACAACCTTTGAAAAAGAATTTCAACAGGAAGTTCAAAAAGCGCTTTATGGTTATAACGGAGCAGTAGTGGTGATGGAAATGGATACAGGCCGCATATTGGCTATGGCATCAAATCCTTCTTTTGATCCCAATGCTTTTAACTCCGATTATTACAATTCTTCGTTTCTACTGCAGGAATATTACAAAGCGGATCAAAAATCTCCTTTCTTGAACCGCGCTACCCAGGGGTTGTATCCGCTGGGATCCGTGTTCAAAGTCATTACCATGGCTGCTGCTCTTGAGACTGGAGAATTTTCAGAAAGTGACGTATATGACTGTGGGTATTTCTTCGAAGAACTTCCCGGGGTCACTTTGCACGACTGGACCTATGATCATTTCCTGGAAGATGATAAAACACCACCCAGCGGCGCTCTATCGTTGACTGAGGGTTTGATGCGATCCTGCAATCCTTATTTCTGGCATATCGGGTTGCATCTGTATCAAAATGGATATCCTGATGCGGTTTCAGATATGGCAAAGGGTTTTGGATTGGGATCACTGACTGGTATAGAAACAGTGGAAGAAGAAACCGGAAGCATTCCATCACCGTCTTCTTCGTTGGATGCCACTAACCAGGCCATTGGGCAGGGCGATACCCTGGTCACACCGCTGCAGGTTGTTCAGTTTATGGCAGCTCTCGGAAATGGTGGGACGATGTACAGACCGCAATTTGTAGAGAGCATCCGCAGTGCTGGTGGCGAAGAGATCTTTAGCTTTGAACCTGAAGCAGTAGGTGAGCTTCCTATTAGCAGTACAACACGCAATATCATCAATAATGCGATGGTGCAAGTTGTTGATAATCCTCGCGGAACAGCTAACTATCGCATCAGGGGTTTGCAGATTAATGTGGCTGGGAAAACAGGATCAGCAGAATCGGGTTCTGGAGAATCCCACGCCTGGTTTAGCGGATATACATATAATCAAAATGAAAACAAACCTGATATCGCGATCGTTGTGGTCGCGGAAAATGCAGGTGAAGGATCTGATGTGGCTGCCCCGATTTTCAGGCGAGTTGTAGAGCTGTACTTTAATCAGGTACTTCGTTATTACCCCTGGGAATCAGAAATTGGTGTCTGGTATGTCCCCGAGGATGATGCAGAATAAACAGGAAAAGGTGTTGAGTGACTGAAGAGATCCGTGGACGGGTAATCCAAGCGCAATCTGGCTTTTTCAGCGTTGAAACTGGTGATCAGGTTGTTGTCTGTAAACTCAGGGGACGATTAAAGAAAGGCCGCAAGTTGGCTGATATTGTCGCAATAGGCGATTGGGTGATCATTACAGAGCAAGAACCTGGCAAGGGCATGATCGAAGAGGTAGAACCTCGCCAGTCGATGCTTTACCGCATGGCGCCAACTGCTCGCGGGGAGTTCAAACAGATCATCATTGCTAATCCAGATCAAGCAATATTCGTTTTTTCGGTTTCCCAACCAGAACCTCGCCTGCCCATGCTGGACCGTTTTTTGGTCATTGCCGAAAGGGAGTCTATAGATATATTGATTGTGGCAAATAAGATCGATCTGGTGGGTATGGCGAAAGCGAGGGAATACTTCCACCGATACGAAAAAATAGGCTACAAGGTTTTTTACACCTCGGCGGTGAAGAAACGAGGTATTAAACAACTAAAGAAACAATTGATTGGATTGACCAATGTTTTTGCTGGTCCATCCGGTGCAGGAAAAACTAGCATCCTAAATGCCATTCAACCTGGATTGGGTTTAGTAGTTAAAGAGGTAAGCGATGCTACAAAAAAAGGTAAACATACTACAGTGTCCAGAAAATTGATTCCATTAAGTGGTGGGGGATATATCGCAGACACGCCAGGATTAAAAGCGCTTGATCTTTGGGATATCACACCGGAAGAAGTGGATGGCTACTTTCCAGAGATCCGCGAGGCGTTGTTACATTGCCGCTTCAGTGATTGCACACATACCCACGAACCAGGTTGTGCTGTGATTGAAGCTATCAAGAATAAGAAGATTCACCCGGAGCGCTACCGTTCATATCTACGTCTGAGAGAAGTGGAAGAAGATAAGATACCATGGTTCTAAAACGCAAATTAATTCTTTCCTTGTCGTTGGCCCTTGTTCTGGTTCTGTCAATAACCGCTTGCCAGGCAGAGAGTTCTAGGCTTATTGAAATTCCAGAGAAAGACCAGGGACCCCAGGCTACACCGCTGCCAAGCCCAGAACCTAAAAAGGTTCTATCTATCTGTTTAGGAGAAGAACCCTCTTCCCTGTTTTTGTATGGGGATCAATCGACTTCTGCCAGAATTATTCGTCAGGCCATTTATGATTGGACTGTCGCTGACCCAACCCAAGGCGTGGTTTCAGCTCTTATTGAAGATATTCCGTCCTTGGAAAATGGGCTTGTTGTAGTTTCTCAAGTTGAGGTTTTTCCGGGGGAGCGTATTGTAGATCACGTTGGCAATCTCACAATCCTGGCTAGCGGTACCCAATATCGACCTTCCGGTTGTAATGGGCCTTCATGTGTGGAAACATTCTTAGATCAGGATTCAATAACCATGGACCAGATCTGGGTTGAATTCAAAATTCGGGCTGGCATAACCTGGGCAGATGGTACATTGATCGGTGCTTCTGATTCAGTTTACTCCTATCAAGTCGCAGCACTTATTTATGGATCAGGCGGTCCGAAGAAACTGCGCTTCTCAGCCAGCTATCAAGTTGGAGAAGATGAAATAATTAGTTGGACCGGCCTGCCAGGTTATCTGGGAATTTATTCTTACTCGGACTTGTTCTTTGATCCCTTGCCTGAACATCTCTGGATGAATCTAACTCGCGATGAACTACTCACCTCGTCCCAGAGTGCTGAGCGTCCACTTGCCTGGGGTTCATATCAGGTTGCTGATTGGGTGCATGGAGACCATATCTCATTGGTTTCCAATCTTCAAAACTACCTGGTACCTGATGGATTACCGGGATTTGATGCCTTGGTATTTCGTTTTCCCGGTAGCGCGGAAGAAGCTTTAGCAGCATTCCAGTCTGGAGAATGCCAGCTTGTAGTTAATCAATCTGGTCTTTCTGAGTTTCAAGCTGAACTTGTGCAGACGGCAGCGGATGATGGTTTGCGAATCTATCAAAGCGAGAATAAAGCCTGGGAGCAGCTCAGCTTCGGGATCAATTCCAGGAATGACAACAGGATTCTTCTGGCAGATTCTGCTTTACGCCAAACACTTGCGGGTTGTATCGATCGGGATAAGATATCATCCTTGCGCTTGGATGCCGATCAAATTGTGGATGACTTTTTCTCGCCGGGTCAATCCGGAGTGGACGATCTAGATTTAACCTATATTTATCAACCAGTGGAATCTGGATTGTCATTAAAGGAGCTGGGCTGGATTGATGGAGATGGGGATCCGGAAACTCCCCGCATTGCGAACGGGGTTGCTGGTGTAATCGACGGAACGGTATTGGAGTTCACGCTTCTGGCCGCTGAAGTTGATCCGCTGCCTGCTGCAGTGTCAGTGATCCGGGATGGATTGGGTTCCTGCGGCATTGGTGTTGAGGTTGAATTACTTCCTGCTGCAGAACTACTTGCACCAGGTCCAGAAGGCCCGATCTTTGGTCGTAAATTCGATCTGGCTTATTTTGCTTGGGCTGCTGGAAATTACCATCCCTGCCAATTATTCATTTCAGATGAAATTCCTGGTTTATATCCTTCTTATCCAAAAGGTTGGGGTGGCGTGAACGCGGCAGGATATAGCAATCCTGAATATGATTATGCCTGTATGGACGTGTTAACAACGATGTTGGATTCAGATAGTTTTCAGAGTTCTCTGGAGGAGGTCCGGGATATATTCAGAGAAGATTTACCAGCCTTGCCATTGTTTTTCAGGAGAGAAATTATCATAGCTAAACCTGGTTTGTCCGGGTTAGAAAATGATCCGTTTTCATTGTTTTGGAATATTGAAGCATTTAAGTGAAGAAAATTTAAATTTTGATGTGACTTAATACCATACTTGAGGACTGTATTGTCCCTATTCTGAATAATTTATAGAGATATTTTTTATTCGATATGGTAAAATTCGTAACTGAAATACACCAAAAATAATAAAACTACATTAGAAATTTTAGCTATTTTCGCCCCAGAAAGGTATAATTCAAGTTTACGGAATTAGGGATAATAAGTCCATCCCGTGAGTTTGGTTAAATTACACCACAGCAATAAAATCGTTGCACAGCAGGAGGTAAGGAAATTGGAAGATAAAGAAGTTATTCTTGATATTCAGAATCTGAGAACGACCTTTTCAACACAAGAAGGTTTGGTTCACGCAGTAAATGGCATTTCTTATAAACTCCACACGGGGGAAACATTAGGTATAGTGGGAGAAAGCGGTTGTGGAAAAAGTGTTTCGATGCTTTCCGTAATGCGGCTGTTGGAGATCCCTCCAGCAAAGATTATGGCCGATGCCATCTACTTTAAAGGGGATAATCTGATGGATTATCCCAATAATGAAATGCGCAAGATCCGTGGAAGTAAGATTGCAATGATCTTCCAGGATCCGATGACATCCCTTAACCCAGTATTAACGATTGGTTTCCAAATCAAGGAACCCCTTAAACTCCATCTGGGCATGGATAATAAAGAAGCAGAAGCAAGAGCGGCAGAATTGCTTAAACTGGTGGGTATTCCAGACGCTGAAAGCAGATTGGATGATTACCCACACCAATTTTCTGGTGGTATGCGCCAACGAGCCATGATCGCTATTGCATTGGCATGCAAACCAACTTTATTGATCGCTGATGAACCAACAACGGCGTTGGATGTTACCATCCAGGCCCAATTGGTAGAGCTAGTAAAAGAACTCCAGGATGACTTGGGTATGGCTTTGATCTGGATCACTCACGACCTTGGTGTTGTGGCTGGATTGGCTGAACGAGTGATTGTGATGTATGCCGGGTATGTTGTGGAAGACGCACCAGTGGATTCACTTTATGAGGATCCCCGTCATCCATACACCTACGCATTACTCAAATCCCTGCCAAAACTGATTGAAGTGCCAGGAGAAAAATTGGAAACTATTGAGGGATTGCCGCCTGATCTGGTGGAAATGCCAAAAGGCTGCCCCTTTGTTCCCCGCTGCGCATTTGCACAAGAGAAATGCAAAACTGAAAATCCCGGTTTGGTCGAAATCTCCTTGGATCACAGAATTGCCTGCTGGGTAGATATCAAAACAGGAGAGCTTCGATGAGTGAGAATAATCCACTTGTACGAGTCGAAAATCTAGTAAAACATTTCCCCATCAGCCGGGGTGTAATATTTCAGAAACAGGTTGGCGCTGTCAAAGCGGTGGACGGTGTCAGCTTTGAAATTAAAAAAGGTGAAACTCTCGGCCTGGTGGGAGAGAGCGGTTGTGGAAAAACAACTACAGGACGAACTATCCTTCAACTGCATAAACCAACTGATGGTGAGGTTTATTTCCGCGATATCAATCTGACCGAAGCCAGTGATGGAAAATTGAGAGAGCTGCGTAGAGATATGCAGATCATTTTCCAGGATCCATATGCTTCCCTTAACCCCCGCATGACGGTTGGCCGCATTATTGCAGAGCCCTTGGAGGTCCATAACATTGGCACTCCTAACGAGAGAAAAGAACGAGTTCAGGAATTACTGCGGTTGGTTGGATTGAATCCTTATTTTGTAAATCGATACCCCCATGAGTTCTCTGGTGGCCAACGCCAACGTATTGGTGTTGCAAGGGCCCTGGCTCTCGAACCGGAATTCATTGTCTGCGACGAACCCATATCTGCCCTGGATGTATCCATTCAAGCCCAGGTTGTTAACTTGCTGGAAGACCTGCAGAAAGAAATGGGATTAACATACTTATTCATCGCTCATGACTTGAGCATGGTCCGCCATATTTCTAATCGAATTGCGGTTATGTATCTGGGTAAGATCGTTGAGCTAGCTGATCGAGATACATTATTTGCAAATACCCTGCACCCATACTCTATTGCATTATTATCCGCTGTCCCGCTGCATAATCCCGCCGCGGAACGAGAAAGAAAAAGGATCATTCTTTTTGGTGACGTACCCAGTCCTGCTAATCCCCCTTCCGGTTGTCGTTTCCATACCCGGTGTCCTATCGCGGAAAAACGCTGTGAGGTTGAGGATCCCGAATTCCGAGAATATGAAAAGGATCATTGGGTTGCTTGTCATTTTGTTGAAAAAGCACAACAAAAAATGTAAACGTCGTTATCAATGTATTTTGTATAATGTTGTGCTAATAGAAGGGAAAATTTCTTGATAAGGAGGTGATGCCCCCCAGAAAATAACACGAATAGACCGTATGTAAATTGTAAATTTTATGAAGGAGAAGAAAAACAATGAGTAAAAAACTTCTTGCGATCGTTTCCCTTCTGATCTTGGCTAGCATGGTCTTAACCGCCTGCGGCCCCAAGGTTCAGGAAGGCACAGTTGCTACCGGTGATCTGGTGACTTTAAATAGCACCTCCACCACTGATATTCCTACCTTGGATCCTCAGCTTGGTGAAGACACCGTTTCCATCGCCTACATCGAGAACCTGTTTGTCCACCTGACAAACTATGACCTGGTAACTGCGGACATCGTTCCTGAAGCCGCAACCTCCTGGACCATTAGTGATGACGGTTTGACCTACACTTTCACCATCCGCACCGACATTCCTTGGGTGAACCACAATCCTGAGACCGGTGAAGTGAAACAGGAAGTGGACGCTGATGGCGCTCCGCTGTTTGTTACCGCAAACGACTTCGTTTACGGTATTAAACGAGCCTGCAACCCTAACACTGGATCCTACTACTCCGGCATCATCGCCGGTGTTATCGCTGGATGCAGCGAAGTTTATAACGCTGAAGATCCCGAAAACATTCCTCAGGACCTGATCGACGCCATTGGCGTTACCGCTCCTGATGATGAGACCCTCGTGATTACTCAACCGTCCCCCGCCGCTTACTTCATGTCCATGACCCCCATGTGGACCATTGCTGCTACCCCGCAGTGGGCCATCGAAAAATATGGTGAAGAATGGATTGAAGCTGGTAACATCGTTACCAACGGCCGCTACGTGCTGAACGAGTGGGAACATGGCGTATCCCGAATTCTGCTCCGGAACCCCCTCATGCCTGAAGATATGGCTGGCGAAGGCAACATTGACAGAATCATTACCAATGTTGTTCCTGACACATCCACAACCTATTCACTCTGGTTGAACAACGAAGTTGACACCACCGGTATCCCCGCTGGCGAACTCGAAGCTCACCTGGCTGCATTCGGCGATGAAACAGTTCAAATTCCTGACCTGGCAGTGTTCTACATCGCATTCCGCATGACCAAAGCTCCGTTTGACAACGTCCATGTCCGCCGTGCATTCTCAGCTTCTTATGACCGCGTTGCTCACGTTGACGTAATTGAACAGGGACAGGGCCTGCCCATGATCCACTTGGCTCCTCCTGGAATCTTTGGCGCTCCCCCCATCGACGAAGTCGGTGTTGGCTACAACGTTGAATACGCTAAAGAACAGATGGCGCTGGCCGGCTATCCTGACTGTGAAGGTTTCCCGCAAGTTACCCTCCTGGGTTACTCCGGTGAAGCGACCCTGAACTGGATCGAATTTGCTCAGGCACAGTGGGAAGAAAATCTGGGCTGCTCCGCAGACCTGATCCAGATCGAACAGCAGTCCTTCGCTGACCTTCTGGTTGCCACCAAAGCTGATGATGCTGAAGCACCCCACATGCACACTCTTGGTTGGGGCCCCGACTATGCTGACGAGAACAACTGGGTCGGCGACGTGCTGGACTGCAACATCAACGTCCGCATTCACCGAACCTGCAACGAAATCGATGACAAGATCGAAGAAGCTCGTCGCGAAGGTGATCCCGAAGTAAGAAAAGCACTGTATGCAGAAATCGAAGATATGTTCTTCGGCGAAGAGGGTGAATTCCCCTTCTTCCCCATTTATCTTCGCATTGCATACGTGGGTGAACATTCCTGGCTGACCCGCACTCCCGCCCTCTTCGGTGGCGACATGTGGTACACCTGGGTTATTGATTGGGACGCCAAACAGGCTGCTCAGCAATAAGTTCGTACCTTTGTAATACCTTTGGGGGGCAGTCTTACTGCCCCCCAAATTTCCTTCAAGTTTTGAGACAGGAAGGTAGCAGGGTTGGGAGATAGGAAACTCTTACTTATCTACCAAGCCTGGTGATTTCCTGAAAGTGAATTTCATGGGATTTGATCACCAAATTTTTATGTCGGAGGGTTTATGTTACGTTACATCATTAGAAGATTGTTGATAGCAATCCCTGTAGTCCTTTTGGTTATTCTGGCTACCTTTGTGCTTGTGCATGCGATGCCTGGTGGCCCTTTTGACGCAGTTGGAATGAAAGCCATGCCAGAGCATATTAAAATTGTGCTCGAGCGCCGCTACGGTTTGGACAAACCCCTTTATGAACAATTTGCCAGATACGTTTTTAATATTCTTAAGGGTGATTTCGGTCCTATGTTCCGACAGCCATCCCAATCAGTAAGAGATATCATCGAACAGACTTTCCCGGTCTCGATCCAGTTAGGATTGACATCGATCACTGTGGGTTTTGTTCTAGGTATCCCGATAGGTATTATTGCTGCATTGAATCACAACTCACTCCTTGATTATGTGGTGACTTTTACTGCAGTACTTTTCCGATCGATTCCACCGATTGTCATGGCTCCGCTTTTGATCTATGTCTTCGCAGTCCAATTAGATTGGTTCCCTGTCGCATTCTGGGGAGCGCACCCGCCATATTTCTTGGGATTTATTCCAAAATTGAATGCAGAATATATCAGCCATGCATTCCTGCCTGTGTTCGCTCTGGGTACAGGTATGGCAGCTGGAATCGCCCGTCTAACCCGGGCCGGTCTATTGGATGTTCTTTCCTCTGACTACATTCGAACTGCACGGGCTAAAGGCCTCCGCGAAAGAACAGTGATCGTTGTTCATGCGCTAAAGAACTCCCTTATCCCTGTGGTAACCGTGCTTGGACCGCTCATTGCGGGTTTGATCACTGGTTCCTTTGTTATTGAACTTATGTTCGCCATTAACGGTATGGGCCGAAGATTTGTAACCAGTATCGGACAGCGGGAATATTTCCTGCAAACCAGCCTGGTGCTGCTTTACGGTATGATCTTGATTGGCGCAAATTTAATGGTGGATGTTATGTACGCTTGGGTTGATCCACGCATTCGGTACGATTAGGACTAGATTATGTCACCTGAAAAACAACTTGAAAAATTGGTAAATGACGAAAACCCAGAAGGTTATGGGCATGGTAGGAGTCCGATGCAGGATGCGTACCGCGAGTTCCGCAGGAATATCATCGCGGTCGCTGGCATGATTTTTATTGTCATCATTCTGCTGGTTGCCACCTTTGCTCCAGTGCTATCCCCTTATGGTTTTGCTCAACAGAATACCTTGAATAACCGGGAAAAACCAATGACCGGTTATGACATCACAGATGAATATGCCGAGGAAAATTGTCATTGGTATAACACGCCACTGGAATGGGGATGCACTGTATTCATAGCAGGGTCTGATGCCCTGGGCAGAGACCTCTGGAGCCGAATGGTATATGGTACCCGGGTTTCACTGGCTGTGGCCTTTGTGGCTTCTGGCGTCAGTGTTATTATCGGTCTTACCTATGGTACGATCGCCGGTTTTGCTGGCGGACGGGTCGATAATATCATGATGCGCGTTGTTGACTTCCTTTACGCGGTTCCAACGCTTCCGATCATTATTATGATGACGGTGTACTTTAAGGCACTCGCCAGGAGGGGAGTTTCTACTGGCTTTATGGGTACGCTGATATTTTTGAATAAATCTACCGGCGGTTTGTTATTTGTATTTGTCGCCATTGGTGCACTAAACTGGCTGAGTATGGCCCGCCAGGCTCGCGGCCAGGTCCTTTCTTATAAAGAGAAAGAATTTGTTGAAGCTGCCAGAGCTATTGGTGCCAAAGATGGCCACATTATCACCAAACACTTAATCCCAAACATCATAGGCCCGCTTTTGATTTTGGAGTCTATGGCCATTCCTGGTTATATTTACACTGAGGCAGTGTTGAGTTTGATCAGTCTTGGTGTTGATCCCCCCACACCCAGTTGGGGTGCTATGATCAATGAAGGGTATTCAACCTTACGATCCAACCCTCACCTGGTTTTGTTCCCGGGTGTGGCGCTGACCTTAACTACGCTGGCTTTCAACTTCATGGGAGATGGTTTAAGGGATGCATTTGATGCCCGTCTGCGGGGGAGGAAACTATAAACATGAAGAGAAAAAATCTACTTGTTATTCTAGCTGTGGTTTGTGTGCTGTTCTTGTTCAGCATGGCTTGCAAACAATCAGGTGAAATTATATCTGTCGCGGAAGCAACCCAGCGCTATGAAGCAACCCAGGCCGCGAAACCCGGTGATGAGATTGTAGAAGTTGAAGGAGCGACATTTGTTTATGGTGATTTAGTGAATCTTACCTCCGAAGGACACTTGGTAGGTCTTTTCCGGGAAGCTGGAGCAAGGACAGCCTTCTCCTACGCGACTCGCGGAGACGAAGTGACCGTTGTAAGTTCAGTTGACGTTGATGGTGAGATCTGGTACAGAATTGAAAGTACGGCTGGCGATGGCTGGCTGCCAGAAACCAATTTGACAACTGAATAGTCACTGGGGAATTTGAAACTCTAAAAGGTCGGATCCAGATGAATGGATCTGGCCTTTTTTTATATAGTTCTCAAGAAGTATATTAACCCATACCGCTCGCCTAGTTGCAATTGAACAACTTCAGGATATAATCTCTGATGCTTTGTGTTAGAAGGGAGAATCATATGAGTTACAGAGTCCTCAACAAGCTTAAGATAGTATTGATTTTTATTATATTGGCAGTATTATTATCCAGCTGCAGTGATCAGGCATTGGATAGATTGTGGTTAAAATCAGAAGGTTGGAGCAGGGGGGTTTTACTTGGAGACACTGCGCTGGCATCAATCACAGAGCCGGTAATCGATTCCAAGGGCCAGGTCTACAATATTCTCTTCCCTCGAAGTGAAGTAGAAGATAAAAGGTACCAACCTGTCCTGGTTATGTTGAGTCAGGATGGAGCTACCAAGGAACAGTTTCAGCTAGATTTTCTGATTGCTCAACCCCGCCGGGCCAAACTAATTCTCCGTGATGATCACTTTGATCTGTTCTGGATCGACAGTAATACTTTGAAGGTCATTCAGTTAGATACCAATGGAAAATTACTGTCTGAGATCAAATTTTTATCTACTGAAGATCGCGTAGACCATATGGAAGTGGTCTACTGGAATGATGGTTATGAGATCTGGTATTCAGGCAGCAAGGAGAATCCAGGAATCTATGCCCTCAGTGGAGAAATTGAACATCTCACAAAATCTGTAATTGACCCCGGAGGGATCCGGATCAATCTGTTCTTGGATGATCATGCTCTGCTTCATGCCAGTTGGGCGAATTATCCAATCGCCTATGGCGATATTGAATTCTATTATCTAAAACCGCTCGCTTCGAGATCGGATGAACTGGATCCGATCCTGGTTTACACAACCGGGATTTCACCATCACGACGTGTTGATGGACCCATGATCGCTATTGATGAGGAAGTTGTTTACATTTTCTGGTCGGAAGCGATCGTGGCTGGCCTGGATGCGGGTTTCAGAACGACATATTTCCGTTACTTCCCGATTGGCAGACCGGATACAATAAGACCGCCGATGGCAATCCATATACCAATTATTGCCAATCTGCCAGCTTCAGAGTTTAATTCTGGAACTTTCCAAACCGGAGAGCGGGTATATGTTTCCAGCGGCATCCCTTCTACTGCATCAATTGAGAACATTGAAATTTTGAATGGGAATTTTACAGAAACGGCAATTGTTTTTAGATCCCGTTCTGAGTTTAAATGGCGGGATTTCAGAAATCAGACCAGTATTGCCTACCTATCAGATGGGTTGGTAACAACATACCAGCCGCTCAACTATACATCTGCAGAATCATATTATCCGTCTGTGGCTCATGACCAGGAAATGAATCTTTATGTTACCTGGCTGGAAAAAGGCGAACTAACCTACCGCGCTTATCTAACGACAACGGATCCGAACAAAAAAATAAATATTGACCTGGTCACTATTGATGATTACCTTTATCTTGGTGCTGAAGGTTTGTTTGGTATTCTTGCTGGAGCTGTGCTTTCTCCTTTTGCTGCAGCGGCCTGGGGTGGTATAGGATTGATCGGGTTCATCTTTAATATGATATTTTCCCAATTCAATAAACCTATCTACAGAACGATAGGGGAATTGCTGAGTATGGCAACAGGAGTTGGCGTTTTCTGGTTTATGAAATTGGCAACACTTCCTGGTCTAAAGACCTGGGATTATGTGCCTTTTTCCGCTTGGATCCCACGCATCCCAGAAAATCTTACCCAACCACTGATTTATGGTGTTCCTGCTTTGATAGCAGTGATAGCATTGTCAGTGGCGTACTTTAACACGTATGGGAAGAAGGCTGGGTCGCCGATAAATTTCCATTTGCTGTATTGTGCTGTGGATACTCTCCTATCTTGTGCGGTATACGGAATTTTGATCTACGGGTCATTCTAAAAAAATTCTGGAAGAAAAATTAGGTAAAGAAATCTTACCTAATAAATCTGTAATGTAAAAACCCCCCGGAGGGGGTTTTTCTTATCTGCCTGCGTGATATGATATCAGCATGAAAGAAAAATTCCGGGTGTTAATTGTTGACGATCACCAGGAAATTCGTACTGTATTACGTGCGAACCTGGAAACCCTGGGCCTGGACCTGGATCTGGTTGATGTACCTTCGGGTGAAGAAGCCATAGTCGAGGTCGTTGGGACAGGAATTGATCTGTTAATTGCAGATGTTGGGCTTCCTGGATTATCCGGTATAGAGCTTGTCAGGAAATTGAAAACTACTTACGAAGATATGCAAGTAATTGTCATCACTGGCATGGACGATGAAGATGTTCATCAAAACATTGCTGACCTTGATCCTGAGGCTTTCTTCCTAAAACCACTCAAGATGCCTGAATTTCTTAATGCGGTTCGCAAGACAATGGGACTGGACCCGGTTGAAGAGGATCTTGAAGAGTTTGTTAAACTAACCAAGAAAGCTCTCCATCCCGATGTGACATCGAGGATCGCTGATTTGCGGGGCGAATTGGGTGCAATATCAATTATGGTGATTGAGGCCAGGGGAGTGATCGCAGCTGAGACTGGCATAGTTCCTGATACGGTTTATGAATCACATGTCATGCCCTTGCTGTTGAAAACCTTTGCTACAACCAATAAGATTTCTTATTACCTCGGAAATAAATCACCTGAAAGTGTCTGGTATTTCTCTGGAGAGAAATATGATTTGTTCTGGTCGCACATTAATTCCAGCTATGGGATGATCATAATTACCAACCCGGTAACACAGAATAATGACCTGACCTGGGTTTTAACCACTGTTGACCTTGCCATTGAAGAAGTGACCGAGATCATTCAAGGTTTGATAGAAAATCCCAAACTAGTTGAAAAACCAGCAAAAAAATCTGTGGCAAAAACTGCTAAAAAACCGCCCTCCAAGACTACCAAATCGGAATTCCCCGAGGATATTCCCAAGGGATCAAACGGCTCAGCAAAGAAAGGTACGAAAACCTCAACTGATGAGAATCAGGCTGTGAAAAAGGAACTTGACAGTACTCCTGAGGGAGAAAATGAAGTCCATGATTTCTGGAAAGCAGCCACGCTGGAAGAGGAAATTACCAGGATCGACAGTCCGGATTCCCTTTCCTTTGAACAAGCCCAGAAACTCGGATTTATCCCCGGAGGGGATGCGTTATAGGTCACTAAAAGTCCTGATCTTGGCTGAATTCCAATTTCCATTGTCACATTAAAAATCCTATGATACAATGCCTTGGCTGACGTTGGGGAGTGGTGCAATGGCAGCACAGAGGCCTTTGGAGCCTTTGATCTTGGTTCGAGTCCAGGCTCCCCAGCTTACCTTTCTTATCGAATAAGAAATATAAAGACTCTCCTGAATAAAAAATGGAAAACCATCCCTTTAGCGAGCCAGGACTAACCCCGATGTCCCGCTCGCTGATTTTTATTTCGGACACTATCGATGAGGCTGATCTATGACCATAGATGTTGTGATTTTAGCAGCTGGAAAAGGTACCAGGATGGTATCCGATCTTCCCAAACCGCTGCATCCGCTGCTCGGTAAACCTCTGATAAATTATGTGATTGATGCAGCTGCTCCATTGGCTGAACAACCCCCGGTGATCATCATTGGACATGGTGGTGAAAAAACCAAAGAAACGCTGGGAGAGCAGTTGAGGTACGCAGTTCAGGATGAATTATTGGGGACAGGCCATGCGGTACGGCAGGCGGAAAATATTCTCAAGGGGCAATCAGACCTGATCCTTGTTCTTTACGGGGATATGCCTTTAGTAAGAACCCAAACCTTAGAAAATTTGGTCCATACCCAAGAATCTAATTCAGGTCCACTTACAATATTAACCCTACTGGAAGATAATCCTCGTGGTTTCGGCCGAATCGCGAGAGGTGCTTCTGGATTAATTCAAAAGATCGTTGAAGAAGTGGATGCTACCCCGGAACAACTAGAAATCAAAGAGCTCAATGCGGGTATGTATTGTTTTAAAGCAGACTGGTTATGGGGATCACTGGAAAAATTGATTCCATCAAAAAGCGGAGAATATTACCTGACGGATCTGGTTGAATTGGCAGCCAGTGAAGGGATGTCGGTTGCCTCAGTCCAGATCGAGGATCCCCGGGAATTGATCGGTATCAATACCCGGATACACTTGGCTGAAACCGGCCAGATCCTGCGTTCAAGGATCAATCAGGAATGGATGCTTGCGGGAGTCAGTATTTTAGATCCATCTTCAACTTACATCGATCCAGATGTGGCCATAGGTCAGGATACAGTGATCCTCCCTAATACCTACCTGCAAAAAGACACAACCATAGGTAAGAATTGTATTATTGGACCTGGGACACGGATCTTCAGCAGCCAAGTAGGCGATGAGTGTGAAATTGAATTTTCTGTTGTGGAAGAGTCATGTATTGAAGATGGCGTGGATATTGGTCCATTCAGCCATTTGCGAAAAGGAGCTCATTTAGGCCCGGGTGTCCATGTTGGAAATTTTGGAGAGATCAAAGACTCTTACCTGGGAGAAGGATCCAAAATGGGACATTTCTCTTATATTGGCAATGCCCAGATTGGAAAAGATGTGAATATCGGTGCCGGGACTATCACCTGTAATTATGATGGAGAGAAAAAACATCAAACTGTTATCCATGATGGTGTTTTTATAGGCAGTGACTCCATGTTGATCGCACCTGTTGAGATTGGAGAAAACTCCAGCACCGGAGCAGGATCTGTAGTGACAAAAGATGTCCCCCCGAATACAGTAGTAGTTGGAATACCTGCCCGACAGATCCGGAAAAAAGATAAAAAATAAATTGCTATCTTCCATACCTCGGAAGAAGTAGTACAATCTTGGGACCTGAAAATCCATTTGTACGAACGACTTATTCGATAGATCCTAATGGTGATGAGGAGAGATTTCATCATGACCCAGATTGACGAGAAAAAACAGGAATTGATCAAGGCAGCTAGCGAGGTTCGCGCTAAGGCCTATGCACCCTATTCAAATTACCGAGTAGGGGCAGCATTATTAACTAAAACCGGCAAAGTCTTTCTTGGTGTAAATGTGGAAAACGCCGCTTATCCAGATACTATTTGTGCTGAGCGATCAGCAGTCGTGAGCGCAGTCAGTGCAGGTGAACGTGAGTTCGAGGCTATTGCAGTTGCAACCAGCAACGGCGGTACACCTTGCGGGTCATGTCGGCAGGTCTTGGCTGAATTTGGATTAGATATTGAAGTGCTTATGGTAGATAAAAACGGCAATTTGGTCCAACAAAATACCGTCCGGGATTTGCTCCCAGGCGCGTTTCAACCGAAAGACCTCTCTGAGTAGAGGGTCACCAGTTCGGACGGGGAGTTGGGATCAAAATCACAGTTTCTATGATCCAGCCATCCTGCTCCACACCATCCTCATTTATAAATCGGATTGTTAACCAGGATCGTCCATCTGCATCGTAGGATGGAGATGGATCAAGAATCTCTATCATAGTTCCGTTAATGAGAGAGGCCAATCTTTGGCTATCAAAACTCGGTTCACTACGGACAAGAGCCCCGCCAAATTCCTCAGCTGCAGCAATTTCCCCGTAGATCGGAGTTGGTTCCGGGGTGATCGTGCTTGTTTCAGTGGGCAGCGGGGTAAATGTAGCAGTTGGCACAGTTGGCGTAATGGTTGGTGTAGGAGGTATAGGGGTCTCCGTGGTGGTTGCGGTGGGAGGTGCTGGGGTGCTCGTGAGAGTAGCGGTAGGTACCTGGGTGGGCATGGCGATCTTCCCGCCAACTACCGCACCCGCACTGCTCAAACCAATTACTCCTATGATGCTTAAAATCGCAACCAGGCTGCCCAGTGAATAACCAATGAATGTCAGAGGTTTGATTCCGAGCAGCATAAATACCACAGTTCCGGTGATGGCTACCACTGCCAGGTGGATGCCATACAGGACCAATCCGTCAGGCCAAAGATGTGGTTGGCCACTCCCGAATCCAAATCCGGCAATTGCCAGAGGTACGTAAAGCTCATAAGCAATCGCAACACTTGGTAGAACTGGAGTTTGGCCCTTTTGTTTTAATGAAACTACTGCTAGAGTGGTTCCGGCAATTAACAAGGCCAGATGTGTCCATGATACCCGGGCATTATATATCAGGAATTGCACATTTGAGGTTTTGAGGACAAAAGATGCGTATCCACCCAGAATTCCTACCAGAAATACAAATCCGCTTGCTACTAGAGATCCTGCCAGGCGCTGACTGAAGAACTTGAACGATCCAGTCGCGGTGCCGAGAGATATCCCAATGAACGGAGCCATGACTGGAGCAGTCAAGGCTCCCAATACCAATAGTGCGGGTGAATCTGCCAGAATACTGGCGGTGATGATGGCTGCGGACAGCAGAGAAAACAGGAAAAAATCGAATGAGGGAATGGTTTTATGGGCCAGATCCTCAATATCATCTGCGATTTCAACCAGGTCTTCTGGGATTAACCCTCGGTCCGCGCGCCTTCGCCGGGCCGGAGTGAGATCTTTTGGATCATCAGGAATTTGGTCTGATTTCGGAATTGGCATAGGTTTTCCTGTATTGTTAACGTCTCAAGCTTGCTTTTAGTCGTAAAGGATTCAATAATATTTCCAAAGCTGACTGGATATCGGGAACAACCAGGTCAGATGCTAGCAGTGTTTCCAGGGCTGACCCTTCCGCGGAGAATGTGCATATCCCAATCACTGCTGATTTTAACATCAGGGAATCATTCGCTCCCTGGCCAACAGCAACAGTTTTATTCGGTCCAAGGTTTTCTACATATTCCGCTTTTTGACGGGCCTCGCCTCCAGGCTCGATTCGGACGGCTTTGATGTTGAGAATACCGTCGATCTCAGCCTGTCTGCCATGGGTGTCTGCGGTAAGAAGATGGATTTCCAGGTGGTCTTTAAGATGGGTTAGCAGCTCTGGAACGCCTGGCAGGAGATGGCCATCAACAGCCAATGTGCCGTTTACGTCAAAAACCACGTATTTTAGCTCTAACTCACCTTTTCCTGGAATTGCTACTTTAATCATGGTTATTAATTATACTAGAAAGGGAACCGGCCCAGAAAAGTAGTAAAATAAACCCTAATTAGTATTATTTTAGGAGTAAGCTTTGAAAAAAAAATGGTCAATCTATTGGGTTCTCGTGATCATGCTGTTCCTCACCGGATGTGGAGTCGGGGGAAAAGACACAGTCTTCCCAGTAGATGGGACGTTCACAACTGTTCCAGAACCCACAATGACTCCCGTAGATACACCAACACCACTGCCGCCGGTAGGTGTCCTGCTGACGCCACCCGGATCGGATCAGGGTCTAATAGATGAATTGAACCCCATTGTTGGCAGTTATATCCGTGATTTAGGATTGCGCTACCAGGTACTAATTAAATTGACAGAAGATGATTTTCAGCGGGAGGATTATCAAATCGTAGTTATTTTAGCTCCCTACCCGGACCTTCAGGCTTTGGCTGATTTAGCTCCTGAAACAAAATTCCTTGCGGTTGGGTTTAACGATCTTGCCCCCGGAGCGAATTTAAGTGTTATGCGCTCAGGAGGTGGGGATTATGATATCCAGGGTTTTATCGCGGGTTATATCTCAGCTTTGATCACATTAGATTGGAGGGTAGGGGCACTTAGTCGACAGGAGAATCCTGATGCGCTGGCCGCTAGGAATGGCTTCAGGACGGGCGTGAAATATTACTGCGGTCTATGCAATCCCAAATATGCTCCAACAGGAATTAATTATCTTTATCCAAAGTATATTGACCTGCCAGTTGATGCGACAGATTCGCAAATAGCTGCTAATGTTGATTTCCTGGTGGATCGGGCTGTAAATACTTATTACATTGTCCCCGGAGTTGGGACGCCATTGATGTACCGCATGCTGGTGGCCTATGAAAAGAATATCATTGGCCCGGGCAGCGATTACCAGGAGGAGTACAAAGATAATTGGATAGTATCACTTGAATATGATCTGATGGCTGCATTTGAGGAGTTTTGGCCGCAATTTATGGAAGCTGAGAGCGGTTTAGAACATATTCCGCCATTACTGCTGACGGATATCAATTATGAGTTGCTGAGTGAAGGGAAAGTTTTAATGGTGGAGAAAATACTGGAAGAGGTCAGCAAAGGATTTATTAAAACAAGCTATGAATGATCATTTATTTTGAAAATAGCAATTTTAGCCCGGGGTCATCGTGACCCCGGGCTTTTTTTATGAGCTTAGATTTTTTCTTTTGCAAGATCGTCAAAACCGAGGCTTTTTAACACAACATATAAAGACCGTTGCTGGGATTCAAGAAACACTTTTGTAGCTCGATCCAGGGCAGCTCTTTTTTCTTTTCGGTCCTTGGAGAAAATGCCTGGTTTCTTTATTTCTTCCAGGTAATTAGCAGCCAATGAGACATCATCCCCGGCTTTTTCCAGGGCTTGAAGTGTATATTGCTTCAGGTAAAGTAAAAATAGTTTTTGATTCATAAATTGTCCTAGATCTTTAGAAGGTCTTTGATTTCAGGTAGCTGCCAGGGTATGATCTGCGCCGAAGCCAGGATTATTATCAGACCGGCTATCGCCATACCAGCCAACGTTGATTGTGGTTCGCCAATGATATTCTGCAAGACGAGGCTTATCCCTACTCCAACCAGAGTTGCCCCCAGTGCCCGGAGCAGGGTACTCGTTAATTTTGGATGATATGGCACAATCCGGTACAACAAGAAAAACAGAAGCAGTGTTTCACCAGTGTAGGCCAGTGAGTTCGCCAGACCAATCCCGGGAGCACCCCAAAGACGTGAGAGTGGAATTGCCAAGGCCAGGAATGTAAGTGATGCGGCTGCTGAAGCCAGCAGTGGGGTTTTTGCGTTCTGTCGGGCGTAAAAAGCTCTGACAGATACTTCCAGCAAGGAATGGCCGACAAGCCCAACCAGGAAAGCCCGAACGGTCCATAAGACCAGGTCAGTGCCAGCTTCATCAAATCCCAAAACAACAATAACTGGTTTGAGGTTAACAGCCAGAATCACCGCAATAGGAATGGTTAAACCCGTGATCACACGGATCGACTTTTCTATTGTTGAAATGAATCCGGCTGTATCCTTATTATTGATCTTTTCTGAGAGTGTGGGGAGGAGCGCGGTACCGAGAGCTGTGCCGATCAAAGATTCGGGCAGTTGCATGAATAACCAGCCATATACCAGTGCTGTTACTGCTCCTGTGGGAAGTCTGGAGGCCAGATTATCCTGCGTTAGAAAGACCAGCTGAATGAAAAATACAGTCAATACCCGCGGGCCCATCAACCTTAGCACACGTAATACGCCAGGATCCTTGATGTTTAATTTTGGCTGCCAGCGAAAACCGAATTTGAATAAAGCCGGGAGCTGGATCAACAAAAACAAGAAAGCCCCAATAATCACTCCGTAAACAAGGCCGTGGATGCCGAGGTTATAAGCTGGCAAAGTGATTGGCCCGATCTCAAAACCCTTTTCCGGAGCGAGGATCAGGATCCCGAAAAGTGAGCCAATATCGTACATGCTTGGAGCTAAGGCAGGTATCAGGAAATGCTGCTGAGCTTGCAGTCCGGCAATAGCCAATCCCCCTAGTGAAAAAAACAGCGTGGCTATCAGATTCAGGCGCATCAGTTCGGTCACAAGGGTTTTTTGTTCGGCAGAGAAACCCGGGGCGATGCCGATTTCCATGGAAACTAGCTGTTTTGCACTCAGCGCGACCAAGATTGAAACCACTGCAGTGGCCAGAAATACCCCATTCGTGATCTGAGAGAATAACCCCCACATTTCTGATTTAGGTTTGGATTCCCTATATTCTGATAAAACCGGGATGAAAGCCATTGCCAGGGCGCCGCCTGATATCAAAGCAAATACCAGATCCGGGATGTTGTTGGCAGCGTTAAAGGCATCAAGTTCAGTTGAAAGGTTAAAGGTCCGGGCTATCAGGACATTGCGAATGAAACCGAGGACTTTTTCAAGGCCAAAAAAGACTGCAATTATCAATGTTGACCGGGCGATATGTTTCATGATGGGAGTATAGCATATTTGCCTGTCTCCAAACCTCTGAGCGGAGGGTGAAAGCCGCAGTCGAAGATCATCACGACTACACCCTTGTATTTGGATAGTGTTTTGTTTGAGAGAGGGCTCTTTCCTTTTGATTTCCAGGGTTCAGTGGTAAGATATAACTTGATTTAATCCAGAATTTCCTCGGATTTAACAAGAACAAGAGAAAAAAGGGAATCATGAAAGTAGCGCTTACTGGATCTATTGCATATGATTATCTAATGTCCTTCCCGGGGCATTTTCAGGAACATATTTTGGCTGATAAATTAGAATCTATCAGCCTCTCTTTTTTAGTCGACAAGATGCTCAAGCGAAGAGGAGGTATTGGCCCGAATATTGGCTATACCATGGCCTTGTTAGGTGGTGACCCGATCCTGTTCAGCACTGTTGGGCAGGATTTTGATGAATATCGTTCCTGGCTCGAAGAAAAGGGAGTGGATACCAGCGGAGTGCGAGTGATCGAAGATGATTTTACTGCATCTTTTTTTGCTACCACTGACCGGAATAACAGCCAGATTGCAAGCTTTTATCCTGGTGCGATGAGTCATGCATCTGAGGTTAAACTCACTGATTGGAAGGGCGAAAAATTAGATCTGATAGTAGTTTCACCTACAGACCCTGCTGCCATGAATCAATATATTAATGAAGCGGCGGAGTTGGATATACCCTATTTATACGATCCCAGCCAGCAAACTGTTCGATTATCTGGAGATGAGCTCCGCAAAGGTGTGGAAGGGGCGTACGGCTTATTTGTAAATAATTATGAGTTCTGCCTGATTGAAAAACATGCTGGGTTATCGATCGAGGATATTCAAGAACTTGTTGAAATACTGGTGATCACCAATGGAGACCAGGGATCACTAATTTATACGGCCGGCAATGAAATTGAAATACCAGTGGTTCCCCCGGACAAGATTATTGATCCAACCGGGGTGGGAGACGCCTTCAGGGGCGGTTTTGTGACAGGTATGAGTTATGATCTGGATCTGGAACTGTGTGGACAGATCGGTGCCCTGGCGGCAGCGTATTGCCTTGAAACTGATGGTCCCCAGAGTCATTCCTATACAGTAGGTGAATTCATCAGTAGATTCAGGCAACATTTTGACGATCTGGGAAAATTAGATATATTGGTGTAGGTGTTAATCAATAAACTCAGGAAGTTTCTTGATACCATAGAAGCTTATTTTAGAGGAGAGAATTATGGAAAATTTTGATATCAAAGATAAATCATTGGCTGAAGGTGGACGCAGACGCATAAAATGGGCAGAAAGGGAGATGCCGGTATTGCGCACAATCCACGAACGATTTGTCAAAGAACGACCTTTTGAAGGTATTCGCATGGCTGCTTGCTTGCATGTGACCACTGAAACTGCCAATTTGATGAAAACCCTCCAGGCTGGTGGTGCTGATGTGGTTCTGGTGGCTTCTAACCCGTTATCCACCCAGGATGATGTGGCCGCTTCCCTGGTTATGCATAATGAGATCCCGGTTCACGCCATTAAGGGTGAGGATAATGTAACTTACTACAAACATATCAACGCTGCTATCGACCATAAACCACATGTGACGATGGATGATGGTGCCGACGTGGTCAGCACACTGCATAAAGACCGACGTGATGCGCTGGAAGGTGTTATTGGTGGTACAGAAGAAACAACAACCGGAGTGATCCGCTTAAGGGCGATGGCAGCGGACGGCGCTCTAGAATTTCCAGTGGTCGCTGTAAATGATGCCATGACTAAGCACTTTTTTGATAATCGCTATGGCACAGGTCAGTCCACTATGGATGGCATCATTCGGGCTACTAATGTCCTGATAGCCGGGAAAACCTTTGTAGTCGGTGGTTACGGCTGGTGTGCTCGTGGTTTGGCGATGAGAGCCCGGGGTATGGGCGCGAATGTGGTAGTGACAGAAATTGATCCCCTCAAAGCTTTGGAAGCGGTGATGGATGGCTTCCGGGTGATGCCAATGGTTGAGGCGGCGCCGATTGGCGATATTTTCTGTACCCTGACCGGAGATCTGCATGTTCTGGATTCACACCATTTTGAGACCATGAAGGACGGAGCGATCATATCCAACTCAGGCCACTTTAACGTTGAGATCAATATCCCCGCCCTGGAAGATATGGCAGAGGAAAAGATCCGGGTTCGGCCGATGATTGACCAGTACCTGATGTCGGACGGACGGCGTTTGAATTTGCTGGCCGAAGGCCGGTTGGTAAATCTGGCCGCAGCGGAAGGCCATCCCTCCAGTGTGATGGATATGTCCTTTGCCAACCAGGCATTAAGCGCCGAATATTTGATCAAGAACGCTGACACGCTTAAAGACAAGGTTTATCCTGTACCGGCCGCGATCGATGCTGAAATTGCCCGCTTGAAACTGGAATCGATGAGCATCAATATCGATATTCTGACGGAGGAACAGACCAAGTACCTCAACTCCTGGCAGGAAGGAACATAGGATTCCTTCTTGACTTCGAAAACAATAACCCCGGGCTTTGTCCCGGGGTTGTGTATTTAAGGTACGATGTCCTTCTTAAAGGACTTAGTACCTATTTTTTTTCGAACCAGAGTACAATTTAAAAAAGATCGAATTTGTCACTAATAGTTATTCCTTTATGTGTTCCTGAGGAAAATAGATCCAATGGAAGGTGTTTATGACAGATCTTTCCCGAAAGAACTTCCTGCATTTCCTGGTCGCTAGTATAGGTAGTTTATACCTGTCAGGTTGTTTGAATCAGGAAAAGCTGCTATCTAGATCTTTATCCCCCGATAAGATTACTCCCACGCCTTATTTGCCTGGTTCCAAAGATACTGAAGAAGACCATGCAGCTGAATCAGAGGAATTACCCACCCAAGAACCTTCAGCTACCCCCAACCCTGAATATCCAGATCTGGTTGTAGCTCGCAAGGGTGATCCTGAGGAAATGGTCAATGCAGCTGTTTCTGCTTTGGGTGGTATGGACCGTTTTGTGAAACCGGGGGACGTTGTGGTTGTAAAACCCAACATCTGTGCTTCTTATCATAGTTATGAATACGCCGCGACAACCAATCCCTGGGTCGTAGGTGCAGTAGTGAAACTTGCCATCGAGGCTGGCGCAAAACAGGTCAAAGTCATGGATTTTCCATTCGGTGGTACTGCTGAGCAAGCTTACCGCAAATCAGGTATCCAGGCAGAAGTTCAAAAAGCAGGCGGCAAGATGGTGGTTATGTCCAATATCAAATTTATTGAAACGGCAATCCCTGACGGGAAGGATCTAAAATCAGCCAGGATTTATGATGATGTATTGCGAGCAGATGTGTTGATCAATGTCCCGATAGCTAAACACCATGAGCTGGCCCGTTTAACATTGGCGATGAAAAACCTGATGGGCGTTATCTATAACCGCCCTTCTATGCATGCCAATCTGGGACAGCGTTTGGCGGACCTCAGTACAAGGGTTCGATCTCACCTGGTTATCGTGGACGCAGTTCGCATGTTAATGGCTCACGGCCCAACCGGAGGTAATCTCGCTGATGTAAAGAAAGCGGACACGATCATCGCTTCCCCGGATATTATCGCTGCCGATAGTTATGGGGCGACCCTATTTGGATATGAACCAGAACAACTCGAATATATCAAGAAAGGGGTTCAAATGGGATTGGGAATTAAGAACCTTGACAAGCTACATATCGAGGAGATCAACCTTGGCTGAAATGGGAAATTTCGGGAGTAAAGGAATCTCGTCATCCCAATGGGTGAAAATAAGAAAGATCAGCCAATTGGTTTTTTTTATTATTTTCCTGGTTTTATTCTTTTGGTCCAGACGGGAGTTTTACCTTAATCCATCTGTCGAATCCGGTTTCAAAGAAAATCTGATCAATATACCTTTAAAACTGGATCCCCTGGTCATGATAGCCCAGGCTATCGCCAGCCGAAAGATCCTGCAAGGTTCACTGCTGGCAGTTTTCACGCTGATCCTCACTTTTTTCCTGGGAAGGGTCTGGTGTGGTTGGTTCTGCCCCATGGGAACGATCTTGGAGTGGCTACCCCTCCGTTCCTGGAAAAAGAACCAGCCATCGGTTCCAGAATGGTTGCGAGGGATCAAGTATGTTTTATTGATGACAATATTATTTTCCGCGTTATTCACAAACCTGACTTTGTTATTCCTGGATCCATTGACTATTGGTTACAGGACCCTCACCACAGCTATCTGGCCGGGCATGGATAAGATCGTAACGTTCCTGGAGCTGCAACTGATTAATGTTCCATTTTTATCTGGTGCGGTGGGCGGGTTTGATTCTTTGATCCGTCCCGCGATCTTACCGCCCCATCCGGCTTTTTTTCGCTATGGGCTTTTGTACTTTGGTTTTTTCATCAGCCTTGTAGTGTTGAACGTCCTGGCGCCCCGCTTCTGGTGCCGCTACATCTGCCCGCTGGGAGGATTATTAGGATTGCTGGGGAAGGTCAGCCTGGTGGGTTGTGAAATCTCAAGTGGATGTTCAACGTGTGGCATATGTGTTCCCAGCTGTCCGACAGGTGCGATCAAGGATCAAGGCCAGGTATACTGTGATCCTGGAGAATGCACCATGTGTTTGGTTTGTGCTGAGAATTGTCCAGGAGATGCAGTAAAATTCCCATTTAAGGTATCTAATTTCCTTCGCCAGCCATATGATATCGATCGCCGCAAGGTTCTATTATCAATGGGGGCCACTGCTGTAGGTGTGGGTTTGCTGGAAACTAATTTTGCAGGGCAATTGCAGCCGCCTGCCCCGATCCGGCCTCCGGGAGCATTGAATGATAAGCTGCTGAGTACCTGTATTCGTTGTGGGCAATGCAGTACTGTTTGTCCGACCAATGCTATTCAGATGGCGGTTCTTGATGGCGGTATGGAGGGTTTTTGGACTCCTGTGATCGTTCCCCGGATAGGATATTGTGATTATTCCTGCCAGGCCTGTGGACAGGTCTGTCCAGTTGAGGCTATCCCGCCTCTGTCTCTCGAGGAAAAGCGGATACAGATCATTGGTAAAGCCCACATCAATCGTGACCGCTGTCTGCCGTGGGCTGATAACCAGGAATGTATCGTTTGTGAGGAAATGTGCCCGGTTCCGGATAAAGCTATTGAACTCGAGCTGGTTGAAGTGCCAGATGGTGAGGGAGGTATCAAAACACTCCAGCGACCGGTTGTGGTTCGCAAGCTCTGTATTGGCTGCGGTATTTGTGAAAATAAATGTCCAGTCTCAGGAGAAGCCGCGATCCAGATATGGGTGCCCTCCCATGGAAACCAGAAGGGGAACAATCAACATGGCTGGCAGTAATCCGATTCTGATCACCTGGATATTCTGTGTGAACATGACAGGTTTATTCAATGGTAATGAAAACCTTCCCGAAACCAAATACTTCAGCATCAAACACAAATATCAATCCTGCTGAATTCGCCGGAACTTGGAAACCAATTTGTCCCCGGACCCGTTCCCCAGGTTGGAGTTCGTCGTCTGGCAAACCGCTGTCGATGATTGATTGGGCTCCGAGGTGGAAAGTGTATTTTTCCCCAGTGCTGTCTTTCAGGTACATCTGCACAATGCTGGCAATCTCTTGGACAGACTCTCCCTGGTTTTCGGCTTGAACATCAACTGAAACAAACTTATACCCTTCTTTAGGTTTGACAAGATCAGTTCCTGCAGGATAAGAAACTTCCAGTACCTGGATGGTCAAGCCTGATATTTCGATCTTTTCTCCAACTGAGAAAATTTCCTGCCGATGAGCCAAATTCAGGTCAGGTGGGGGATCCATGGCGACAGGTGTAGAACCGAGATTCACCGAAACTTCCCCGATCCCCATCAGATTCTCCTCATAAACGAAAATAAAATTAATTAGATCTTCAGGGACATGAAAACCGACTTTTCCGCGGATGACTTCTCCTGGATTCACTTCGCCGTTTGGCGTGTTGCTGCCGGAAGCGATATTTGCTTTCCCATTGATATTATATTTTTGTCCGGAGGGATCTTTTAATGTCATTTGAAAGACCGGGGAACTGTTAAAAGATCTTTCACCCTGATTAGCGATCATCAAATCCACTACCAGGTATTTTTTTCCGACATCCGGGGGATTGAAATCGCCTCCCGGGGGTTGATCCCATCCCAGAACGACCAGAACTGCATTATTGATACTAATGATGTCCCCAACTTCATAAATGATCTCTTGGGCTGTCTGGATAGTTTCCCCACTGGGGGTCTGGTCATTAACACCAATATCACCGATTTTAGTAGGTTGTTTTTCCACCTGGCAGCTTGTTAAAAATAGAGCCAGGGTGATAAGTAATGCGAAAATTTTTAAAGTAGAACGATTCATTTTATCTTCCTTGCCAATAGACGATTATTGGCCTTAATTCTATCTGGTTTATCATTCTGCGTACATATCTATAGTACAAGTTGAGTTAAGCTTTAGTTTAAGAGGAATTAGCTTTCCTCTAGCGGTAGAGGGAAAATATCTAAATATTTGGTTTGTTCAATACAGGATTATCTAGCTTTGTAATGTGGTAAAATTCTGTCCCACAGAATAAGAGGTTGTCATATTTAACCTTGTTGAGCTCAGACCGCCTGAACCGGGTTCATTGGAATCATGGAGAAAATGATGGTCATCGACAACGTCAAACAGTTTCTCTCAAATCCCCCTCACGATCTTTCTGATCCAAAACTATATTTGAATAGGGAATTTAGTTGGCTGCGATTTAATGACCGAGTGTTGGAAGAAGCACTGGATGAATCCCATCCCCTATTAGAGAGATTGAAGTTCCTGGCTATCTTCTCCAGCAATCTGGATGAGTTCTTTATGATCCGGGTTTCAGGTTTGATCAGGCAGATGGAAGCAAGTGCCCACAAAACTCCCCCGGACGGGTTTTTGCCATCCGAGCAGATCGCCATGATCCGCCAAAGACTTCAGCCGACGCTGGAGGAACAATATAACTGTTGGAAAAATGATCTCCAACCAAAACTGGAAGAGCAGGGCATCAAGATCCTTCATTACACAGAGCTCAAGCGCAAACAGCGGAAAATCCTGCGGAGATATTTTAAGAAAGAGATCTATCCAGCATTAACTCCCTTGGCTTTTGATCCCGGGCATCCTTTTCCCCATATTTCAAATCTATCTATAAACCTGGCAGTCGTAGTCCACGACCCCAAACATGGCCAGCGTTTTGCTCGCTTGAAGGTTCCCAAAATCTACTCTCGCTTGATCGCAATTCCAAGTGAAGAAACAGCTGATGAATTCCAGGAGTTGGGGTTGAATGATCGCAGTTCAACGATATTCGTCTGGTTGGAGGAGGTCGTAAAGGCTAACCTTGATCTGCTTTTCCCGGGTTTAAAGGTAGAGGCAGCTTACCCGTTCAGGGTTACAAGAGATGCTGATCCAGAAATTGAAGAAGATGAAGCTTCTGATCTACTTTCTGCCATTGAGGAAAGTGTTCGTGTGAGGCAGTTTGGTTCTGCGATCCGCCTCGAGATTGACATCACGATGCCAGACCAGGTTAGGGATATTTTGCAAACCAATTTAGATGTTGCTTCTTATCAGATCTATGTAGTGGATGGCCCGATAGGATTGAGCGATGCCATGGAATTAATGGGCATCAATCGCCCCGAACTAAAGGATACCCCATTTAAACCTTCAATTCCAGCTTCCCTCTCAACAGAGGAAAGCATCATTTCTGTCATTCGTAGGAAAAATGTGCTGCTTTACCATCCTTATGATAGCTTTGACCCGGTGATCCGATTCATACGGGAAGCAGCCCGGGATCCAGAGGTGCTAGCAATAAAAATGACCTTGTACAGGGTTGGGCCAGATTCCCCGATTGTTGCCGCTTTAATGGATGCCCGAGAAAACGGTAAACAAGTTGCAGTCCTGGTTGAATTGAAAGCCCGTTTTGATGAAGAGAATAACATTGTCTGGGCCAAAGCCCTGGAGCGGGCTGGAGTTCATGTTGTTTATGGATTGATAGGATTAAAAACCCATGCCAAGGTGAGTGTAGTGATCCGCCACGAACAGGACGGTATCAGGCGCTATATTCATATGGCCACGGGAAATTATAACGCTGTCACCGCCAGATTGTATTCCGATATTGGGTATTTCACCTGTGATTCGGCTATCGGAAAAGATGTATCAGCCCTTTTTAATGGATTGACCGGATATTCGCGAAACGAAGAATATAAGAAATTACTGGTTGCACCAGGGGATATGTTAAAAGGCATAATTTTCAGGATCCAAAGAGAGATAGAAGCCCATAAAGAAAGTGGTGATGGATACCTCGCATTTAAAATGAATTCGCTCGTAGATACTCACTGTATCAAGGCTTTATATCAGGCTTCTCAGGCTGGGGTGAAAATTGATATTCAAGCCCGTGGGATCTGCTGCCTCAGGCCAGGGGTGAAGGGGATAAGTGAAAACATATCCGTCACATCAATTGTTGGAAGATTCCTCGAACATCCCCGGATATATTATTTTCGGAATGGAGGAAACGAGGAAATCTTGTTGGGAAGCGCAGATTTAATGCCGAGAAACCTCTATCGCAGGGTGGAGACACTATTCCCTGTAGAAGATGAAAGCATTATGGCGTCCATCCGGGATGAGATCCTGAATATTCATTTGAAGGATAACGTAAAATCCAGAAAGATGATGCCAGATGGCAGTTATGAAAAAGTTATACCAGCTGATGGCGATGATGAGCTGAATTCCCAGGAATGGATGATCAAGAACAGGGGTGTCTGGCATCATGCGGAGTAGCGCCACCGGGTAAGCTGATGTGCTCGGGATGGGGGGTAATTATTTAGATTCCCTCGAGAGGGGACTATTTTCAAGCAAGATAATATTTGATCTTCTGGTATCAGTCTAAAATCAAACTGGTGGGGAAAAACTGTCAAATATCACTTCTTTCTGATATGCCTTAGCCATCAGAGGGAGCGCGTTCCTGGCAGCTTGCCACAGCTCAACAACCGGATATTGATTGGCAATTAATGTGATCCTGAGCTGATTCTCGTCCCACGTGGTAATAACATCGGTGATATTGGCATTCCGTCCGCGTTCCAGACATTCTGCAAGCCGAAGAATCGCTGCCAGTCGCATAAGCAGAGCAAGATCTTTTTTATTAAGCAACTTTTTGTAATCGTTTAATTCAGGCTGGCCTTTGCGATGGTAGCGGCAGAGCAGGGCGATTAGAGCCGTTTCGCGGGAGGAATAACCGGGCAAACCGTTATATTCCAGCAAAGTCTGGGAGTGTTTATGGTGGCTGCTGTAGCCTATGATCCGGCCCAGGTCATGCAGTAACGCAGCAGCGTGGAGGATTTCCTTTTCCTTGGTTCCATACCCATGTAAAGGTCCAAGCTGTTCAAATAACGTTCCTGCTAGAAAACTAACATGGTTAGCATGTTCTTTTTCGTACTGATAATTTCTAGCCAGGTTCAAGGTACTGAACCGTCGGACACTTGGAATGATAGGGGGATCAAGATGGGCCCAAAATAATTCATAAAAAACACCTTCTCGGAGGCCACCAACCGAGAGTTCCATTTGATCGATATCTAGCCTGTTCATGACTTCCAAAAGCACCATTGCACCAGGAAGGATAATATCAGCCCTGTCACTGCTGATTCCCGGTATTTTTTGCCGTTCCTTTAATGGAAGCTCTTTGAACAAATTGATGCTTTCTTGAATGGAAGATTTTTTTAGCACAAAACCGTGCTGGGTATTAAGTGGGTATTTCTGACGATTGGCTTCAATTAACGCCAGGTTCCTGATGGTGCCGCCCAGGCCGATCAGTCTTTGACTGGTTTTCTCTAGCAGCCATTTTATGGTATCTAGTTGATTTGAGATCTCCTTCTCGATTGCCCTGAATTCCTTCTTTGGAATAGGATCCCTGGACACGAATCTTTCACTCAGGGCCAATGCTCCCAGTAAGAGGGATTTTCCCTGGACAAAATTCCTCTTTTGAATATCACTTAGCTGGATACTTCCACCACCGATGTCTAGGACAACACCATCCTGGAGTTCAATTTCGTTCAATGCACCCAGTGTGTCGTAATAAGCTTCCTTGTCTCCATCCAGAAGCTGAATAGAAATTCCGATTTCATCTTCAACCTGCTTTAGAAAAGCGGGACCATTGGCTGCTTCGCGGACTGCACTGGTTGCAGTTGCCAGGATCTTGTTTACATTGGTTTGTTGGCAGAAATCCTTATAAAGGCGGAGTGTGTATAGACCCCTGGTAATCGCTTCCTGACTCAAGCCATTTTTAGTTAATCCCTTCTGCAGCCGGACAACCTCTCTGACTTCATCCACCAGACGATAAGAGAACCCCAATCTGGTTTCCATGATGATCAGACGATTTGTATTAGATCCAAGGTCAATGACAGCGATTCGCTGGGCTTGTGTATCGTTCATAAAGAATTAGGCTGAGAAACGCAAGTGGTGATTTTTCAATCGTGTCCGGATGGTTAGCTTTCAGATAGTATATCATTATTGATTTTCGGTCAAATTGGTCTATTGGCTGTCATACTTGACAACGCCATTTTATTATGGGATAATACTATTGTAATAATACACTAGTACAATAGGAAAATATGAAACTTACCATAGATCCTGAGAGCAGTGTACCAATATATATCCAGATCGAGGACAGTATTCATTCCATGATTGCCGCCGGACAAATTCAGCCGGGAGAACAGCTGCCAACGATCAGAGAATTGGCGGCGGACATTCGTGTCAATTTGAATACTGTTGCCAGGGCGTATTTTGAATTGGACAGAGAAGGGGTGATCTCAACCCAACGAGGGAAGGGGACATTTGTATCAGGAGTTCCTGACCAAAAACAGATTGAGAAGAAACGGCAAAAATTGCTTCACTCGATTATATTATCTGCCCTGGAAGAGGCCCACGGGCTTGGGTACAGCATAAAGGAAATCAAGGCAGCATTCCGGGATGAAATGAATAGTTGGAATAAGGAATAAGGAAAAGGAAACTAACAGATCGAACGTACAGGAGGTAAGGAAAAATGGTTATCAAACCTACAGGCATGAATTTTGATTTTAATAAGAAAAAGGAAAGCCAGGTAAATGGTGTGGCAGTTCTGGGTTTTGTTATTCTGATGCTGGTATCACTAGGCATTATGACCTGGATGATTATCGAAGGGTCCCGGGTTCTCTGGATCATAGTCGAAATGCTGGTTTTGAATATCATAGGTTTTTATGTGCTGCTGGCATTCAAGGTTGCAGAACAGTGGGAAAAAGCTATCCTTTTACGGTTGGGACGTTTTGTGGGATTAAAGGGACCTGGTCCGTTCTGGATCATCCCTGTCTTCGATACTATTCCGGCCTGGATCGATCACCGGGTTATGGTGACTTCCTTCACAGCGGAAAGGACGTTGACAAAAGACACTGTGCCGGTCGATGTGGATGCAGTTTTATTCTGGGTGGTCTGGGATGCTGAAAAGGCCGCTTTGGAAGTTGAAAATTATCGGCAGGCGATCTCCTGGGCCTCACAAACCGCATTGCGTGAGATCATCGGTCAAATGGAGCTGGCAGATATTCTTGTCGGTCGGGCGCGAATGGACGAAGAGTTGCAGCGTATCATTGATGAAAGAACCACACCCTGGGGTATTACTGTACAATCTGTTGAGATCAGAGATGTTGTTATCCCCGGCGCATTGGAAGACGCCATGAGCAGACAAGCCCAGGCAGAACGGGAACGCCAGGCCAGGGTAATTCTGGGTGAAAGTGAGGAACAAATCGCTGATTCCTTTGCCAAAGCATCGGAAGCATACAGAGATAATCCGACTGCACTTCACTTGCGGGCTATGAATATGCTCTTTGAAGGGTTAAAAGAACGCGGTGCTATGGTGATCGTACCTTCCAGTGCTGTGGATACCATGAACCTGGGAGGGCTAGCGGGTATAACAGCGATGGCTGATATGGCCCAGCGCTATGATGAGTCAGATAAAAAAGAGAAAGGAGAATAAATTGACCGAACAAGAAGAGCTGAAAGCAGATGTAATTGAAGTAACCGTCAGTGGCACATTTAAGACAGAACATGTCTTCAATACCTCGGAGGGCATTTTGGGTGCTTTGACGATCAAAGGAAGTAAAGGGGAGGGAAGTTTTGTTGGTGCAGATGAAGTTGTTTTGGATTTCAAAAAACCCAGTGTTTGGAAGAACATTTATGAACTTCAGGAAGGATCTTCCTCAATTGGCAAGGCCCATCCTCCTAAAAAACTAAAAAGAGCTTTTGAAATAGATCTCGAAGGAGAGATCTATCATCTTGAGCCAGGCGGCAGCAAAATGCGCAGCTGGACGCTAAATAATGCTCATGGTCAAGGGATTTGTGAGATCCTTCCCAGGGGTGCATTAAAAAGAGGCGCATTCCTCAGGATCGGAGCAGAGATCCCACTGAAATTACTTGTTTTCTCGTATTGTCTGGTAGTGAAACGCTGGCAGGAAGAAGCATCTGCAGCTTCGGCTGCTTGATTATAAAATTAATCTGAGCAATTTTTGGAGGCAGATAGAAAGATGGCAGTTGTTGAAGTAAAGAATTTGTATAAATCCTATGCTGATGTATTGGCTGTTGCCGATATGACTTTTTCTGTTGAAAAGGGAGAGATCCTGGGTCTGATCGGGCCAAATGGGGCTGGAAAGAGCAGTGCAATAAAAATGATCCTGGATTTCATGAAACCGGATGCAGGTACTGTAAAGATCTTTAATCAGCCGATGAATGAACTATTCAAAGATCGTATTGGCTATTTACCTGAAGAAAGAGGATTGTATAAGAGATTAACAGCCATTGAATTGATCCTTTATCTTGCCTCCTTAAAAGGAATGGATAGAAAGGTAGCTGAAGAAAGGGCTAATGTACTGCTCGACCGGGTGGGTATGCTCGAGAATAAACATAAGAAAAACAAGGAGATGAGCAAAGGCATGGGCCAGCTGATCCAGTTTATTGTCACTGTCGTCCATGAGCCAGACTTGATCATTCTTGACGAACCTTTCACTGGGCTGGACCCGATCCGAACAGAATCCGTTCAGGCGATAATAAGTGATCTAAGAGGTCAGGGAAAGGCAGTCATTCTGAGTACTCATCAAATGAATAAGGTCGAAGAACTCTGTGACGATGTATTGATGATCAATAAAGGTCATACGGTATTGTATGGAGATATCCCCGCATCCAGGGCTAAGTTCAGGAAACATTCTGTTCGGATTTATTCAAACAGCCAATGGAGTGATCTCAAGGGTGTAGTAGAGACCAAATCTCATAATGGATTTGTTGAACTGATGCTGGAACCCGAGGTTTCTTCCCAGCAAATCCTTGATCAATTGAGGGAGCAGGGAGTTGATATAAACCGTTTTGAAGTGACGACACCCTCACTAAACGAGATCTTCTTAGAGCTTGCAGGGGGCACATCTTGAATAAAGTTATCCTTCTGTTTAAACATGAATTCATCCAGGCAATTAAAAAACCGGGGTATATCATTCTGACACTCGCGATCCCTGTGTTGGCGCTGATCACTATAGGAGTTGTACAATTATTTTCATCTCTATTCGAGCCGGCTGCTGATGAATTAACCCGGGTAGGCTATGTGGATCAAGTAGGTATTTTTAACGAATATACAGATCTTGGATTCATCCAATTTATTCCATTTGTTACAGAAGATGATGCGATTGCCTCGCTGCTGGAAAATAAAATTAATGAATTTATCCTGATACCCCCGGATTATTACACGACGGTATCGGTCCAACGTTATACCATGTCGAGGGAATTCGAGACACCGGTCGGCAAAAGATATGCCATAGATAACTTTCTGACCAGAAATATATTAAAAGATAAGGTACCTCCGGAAGTAATTGAAAACGTATTATCCCCATTGAATATCAGTGTTATCAGATTGGCTGAAAATGGATTGATGGCAGATTCTCAAAATAATATTGGGAATATCATTATCCCTGGTATATATGCTTTTTTATTGAGCATGGCTTTGTTGTTTGGTAATAACTCCCTGATCAGCGGATTGGGAGAGGAAAAGGAAAGTCGATTAATCGAAGTATTAACCTCTTCAGTATCTGTTAGCCAGATGTTAATAGGGAAAGTCCTGGCTCTCGGCGCAGCGGGATTACTTCAGGTCCTGTTGTGGTTGGTATCGGGTCCATTGATTCTGGATCTGGCCTCATTAACTTTTGGTGGATTGTTGGCGAACATCCAGATTCCCCCTAACTTCATTTTCTTTGGTGTTATCTATTTTGTACTTGGTTATTTGCTTTTTGCTGTGCTAGCAGTGATGATAGGCGGAATTGTATCCACCGCAGCAGATGGACATAACCTCTCCATGTTCTACATCATGGCAGGATATATTCCCTTGTGGACTTTTGGCGCGTTTATCAGCTTTCCAGAACACCCGATTTGGATTATGCTTACTATTTTTCCGATCACTGCTCCAACCCAAACAATGTTGAGGTTGGGTGTGTCTGATATCCCGACCTGGCAACTAACCGCGAGTTTGGGCGTGTTGATATTATCTATTGCCATCGGGCAATTCTTGTCCGTAAAAATATTCAGAACATTTATGTTAATGTATGGAAAAAGACCAAGGGTAAGAGAGATTTTCAAGGCATTGAGATCTTCTTAGTATCAAATTTTCAATTTTGATCTCATAAATAGCGTAGTAGTAAATAGCTGTAAACCAACTAGGTTTACAGCTATTTCATTTTATATTAAAGGTAGATTACAATAACTGGAAAGATCTGCTTCCCTATTCGAGGAGCAATCCATGAGTGAAAAAAGACGAATATTGGTCAAAAACACCACCAGGGAATTCTATCGGGAAGGAAAGAAAACGCCTGATTACTCGCTGTTTGATTTTGTGCATGGCTATATGTACTCAAAATGGCCTTATTTATATATCAGCGTTGCTCTTGGGGAGCACCGTTTGTACAAAGTTATCCAACCGATATTCCTATTTATTCAATCGATTATGGAACCCTCTCAAGAGGATGAATCCAAGGAATTTGTAAATGCCTGGGCGAATGCGTATCACGGAAAGGTTGTCCCGATCGATGAGGCAAAACGATTGGTATCGATCCGGGAAGAGATTGTGATCAAAAATTTAGAACAGGTAATTCCATTTCCCCGTGCCAGGGATATCATTATGCATAACCCGCAAAGGATCGTTGCCCTGGATTGCCCCTGCCGCTTAGCTCGAGAAAACCACTGCACACCTGTAGATGTTTGTCTGATCGTTGGAGACCCGTTTGCCAGTTTTATCCTGGAACACCAACCTGAGAAATCACGCCTGATCTCAAGCGAAGAAGCGATGGATATCCTAGAAGCCGAACACGACCGCGGTCATGTCTCACATGCATTCTTTAAAGATGCCATGCTAAATCGGTTTTATGCAATCTGTAATTGCTGCTCCTGCTGTTGTGGGGCGTTCCAGGCTCATAATAATGGTACACCGATGCTCATGACATCCGGATATACCGCCTATGTTGATCATGCGCTCTGTGAAGGATGTGATTCCTGCAGCGATTTTTGTCAATTTTCTGCAATTGAGATGGTGGCAGGACAGGCGGTGATACACAGTGATGATTGTTTTGGATGCGGGGTCTGTGTTGATAAATGTGCCCAGGAGGCGATCACCCTTCGGCGTGATCCTGCTAAAGGGGTTCCTCTGGAAATTCACAAATTGATGGAAGAAGCCGCTTTAGCTAAATAATGTATTTTCAATGAATTGAAATGATCTGGCAGCCAGTTGTCCGGATAAGGGTTTGGGGTTGAATGCTGAAAATTGCATGATGTGATCCTGCTGCAGCCCAGATGATTGCGTGATCCAGAAGATCCTGATCTATATAGATCGGGATTTCTTTTATTAATCCATAAGGCGAAACTGCCCCAATTGCAAAGCCGGTTTCTTTACGGACAAAATTTGGCGACGCGAATTTTATTTCCTCTCCAAGTTGAGCGCCGACAAGTTTTTCATCTACCTTGTTTGCCCCGCTGGCCAGGATCAGGATCGGTTTCTGGCTGGCCACTGTTTGAAAAACCAGGGATTTGACGATCTGGCTAACCTGGCATTTTGCAGCTGCCGCAGCTTCTTTTGCTGTTCTTGTGATGTCTGGAAGTTCCTGAACTGTAACTGGAAGATCGAGAGATTTCAGGACATCTGCTACGCGTTTAACGCTGGATATCTTCTTGGCCATGGCGGTCTAACTGTCCTCTGAGACTTTTTCCACGACGGATATCTCAACATAGAAGGGATCTCCAAACCGATTGCCGTCAGAATCGTATGCCTGCCACCAGGAATTGTACCGGCCTGGATTATCTGGCGCACGGAATGTAACTTCTAGGATTGCCTTGGTGGATTGACGGGCTGGATATAATCCCTGCACTTTTTCAGCTCCCAGCGCCAAACCTGAAATCAACTGAAGGGAATAAGAAGAGTTCCAATTGCAGCTTCCGGTGTTTTTGATCAACCACTGTTTTATGATCTTCTCACCCGGTAGGACTTCTGCGCCATCAGGGATGGTCAGGTCATCTAGAAACTCTAGTTGGTTCTCACAATTGGCCTGTCTGGTTGGAAGGGGAGTCGGTGCTGATTCAGCGCTCAACTGCTGGGCTGGATTAGAAGTAGGCGGCACAAAATGTGCCGCCTCGGTTGGTAGAGGTGTTGCGGACCCAGATTGGCATCCGGTTATTAGAAACAACAGAATGATCCAAAAATTGGTCCTGAGAGCATTCGGCCAGATATTATTCAACCACGGGAGTTGTTTCATCGGTTTCTGTTTCGTCGTCAAATTCAGATTGGTCCATTACTAAAGCACGGACGGCATCTTCGATTTCCTGTGTGAAATCTAGATTCTCTTTCAAATAAATCTTGGCTTTTTCTCGTCCCTGTGCAATTCGAAGGTCACTACCATAATAATAAAAGGATCCTCGTTTTTCGATCACGGCAACCTCAACCGCCAGGTCAAGAATATCACCAGACCGGGAGATACCCTCGTCATGCATGATATCGAATTCAGCAGTTCTGAAGGGGGCGGCAACCTTATTCTTGACGACCCGAACCCGGGTCCGGCTGCCGACGATCTCTGTGCCGGACTTAATGGATTGAATTCTGCGAACATCAAGCCGGATCGAGCTGTAAAATTTTAATGCCCGGCCGCCAGGGGTCGTTTCAGGATTTCCAAATACTACGCCGATCTTTTCTCGAAGCTGGTTTGTGAAAATCAGGCAGGTATTGGTTTGTTTAATGGCACCGGATAATTTCCGGAGTGCCTGGGACATCAAACGAGCCATTAATCCCATATGAGAATCGCCCATATCCCCTTCAATCTCTGCCCGTGGAACGAGGGCTGCAACAGAGTCAATGACGATGATATCCACTGCGCCGGACCGGATCAGGGATTCGGCGATTTCCAGAGCCTGTTCGCCCGTATCCGGTTGGGAGATCAGCAGGTTATCGATATCCACGCCTGTCTTGGCTGCATATGAAGGATCAAGCGCGTGTTCCATGTCAATAAATGCGGCTGTCCCACCTTGCTTCTGGGCTTCCGCAACGATATGCTGACAGATTGTAGTCTTTCCGGATGCTTCAGGGCCATATATTTCAGTCACTCTACCGCGGGGAATACCTCCCACACCGAGTGCAAGATCGAGGGATAAAGTACCTGTGGGAATCACATCCACGGATAAGCCTTGTGCATCCCCCAATTTCATAATAGCCCCTTCTCCGAAGCGTTTTGTGATCTCCTGGAGCGTTTTATCTAATGCTGCTTTACGTGGATCGTCCGCCATTTATTCCTCCTCAGAATGCGTCGCATTTCAGGCTGATATGCTGATTTTAGTGTAGCACAAATGTTCTAAACGTCAAGGGGAGGGCGAGAAAATATATTCCAGGGGTGTAGGACCCTCGTCTGAGAATCCTCGCCAGACATGGAACTTAAAGAAGGTTACCTGACCGGGTTTGATCTCTACGGTTTCCTGGTAGGAAAAACCGATATTGGTAACCGGGATCGAAATCAGATATTTTCCAGCTGGGATATTAGAAACTGTCAGGTTTTCCTTATAATATGGATCGCTGTTAATGGCATCATATTGGTAGGATTTTGCGATCCAAAGATGATCATTTGTGTCATTTGGATCTAAATTATCTTCGCTGCGGTATACATAAACAACCTGTTGTTCGTGCTGCCGGCCATCATAAGTCAGAATCTGGCCGACCAGGACACCCCATCCCTGGGGAGGGGAAATCCAAAGATCCGGGTTGCGGGTTGAGAAGTACTCATTCTTTCCGACCCGGACTTCAAAATGCAGGTGAGGTCCGGTGGTTATACCGGTATTGCCCATATAGCCGATCTTCTGCCCAGCTTCCACTTCCTCTTCCTCAACCACCAGGATTTCATCCAGATGGGCGTATAAGGTATATAAAGGTTCTCCCTGGTAACTGAATGAGTGCTGAATGACTATAGCTTTCCCATAGGGATCGTCGTAGACATCATTTCCACCCCGGTAGACACCCTGGCCGGCATAGACAACTATGCCCTCTCCAGCTGCCAGAATTGGCGTGCCAATATCACCCGGGATATCTATCCCGGTATGGACGACGTTTTCGAAAAAAACATCCCCATAACCATAATTGGAATAAGCTGCTTCGATATCAAAGGCCGCAATCGGATTCAGGAAATAAAAGTGATCATGTTGGCTTGGTATCCAAGGGACAGGATACACAGGAGGGCGCCAGGGATCGATGTTGTTCCTGGGATCCGGTGGTAGTGAGAATTCAGGGGTCGTGAGGGGTGGGGTGGGTGTGGGACTGAGTTCAGGGATAGCAGTAAGTGTTGGTGTGGCAAGGTTTTGGCTTACATGAGTATCTGTGGGTAATAAAGACAATTCAGTAGGAATCGGAAGATCGGGGCTGGGAGTGGACATTGATACCGAATCCGGCTGACAGCCTTGAAGTAGAATAACAGCTATCATCAGGATCGGAATATGCACCACTGAGGTTCCCAATCTAGAGCCTAACCTGCTTTGATGGATTCTGGATAATTTAGTCATTAGTTGTTATGGATTGGCGCTGAGATCCAGTTGTTGGATATCAGCTTCGGAATAGAGTTGGAGCAGGGCTGTTTGCAGACTCATATCTTGAGTAAACGCAAAATATTGGTACCGGGATGCAGATTCCGAGAATTGCCAGATTGATTCTGCGGGAAATCGTTTCCAGCCATAGGCGTCTGCTAATGCTGTGAAATCAACCCAATATCCTTCCTGAACATGCTGAGATCTGGCTCCGCCATTTTCATATTGGTAATTATTTCCTGAATATCTAGCGTTAAAACTCCAATTAAAATCATGAAGCGGTTTTCCATACAAACCCTGTTGGTTATTGGTTCGGATATAAACCCGCCAATAAGTTTGATCCCGGTATTCTTCCTTAACGAGGATCAACCAATTTGCCATCCGCGGGATGTCATCAATTGTAATTCCGCGTCCGGTGAATAACCACTCTAAACTCACTCCTGGTGTGAGGGGTTCATTGATTGGGACAAAAGCATTTTCCAGGGTGGAGAGGAAATCCCAACCAGTGCTATCTCTGACGGCTTGACGGAGGGATGAGAATGAGCCAACAGCATCTTGGTTAAACTGCGGGTTGGGTGCGACCAGATTTCTCAATTGAATTAAGTCCATTCTCTCTTCAGCTTGTTCAGCTGCTGATCCCTCAGCAGGAACCCAGAGGGGAGTTGGTTCGGGAACAGGATCCAAATTGGATTGATAAATAAAAGCATTGGCCGCACTCCAGCTGATCCCTTCTACATGACCGGGCATTTTGACGGCTGGCATCATGACCTGTGATGAATCTTCAAATCCTGGATAGGCAGTGAGGTAAGTATCATAAGGGTTTTTCAGCACTGTGTATAAGATCTCTCCATTACCTGACCATAGCGGCCAGTCTCCGTTGCCAGTGATAACTGGGTCTCTTTCGGGATCATTTGAATCCCAGGTAATCAGGGAGTGATTTCCTTCTTCAGTGACAATCGACCAGGTAAGATATCTCCCATCGGGGGACCAGATAGGATGATTTGCGGATATTCCAACAAGATTAGCAACTGGGGCGGCTTTATCTATTTCAGGGGAATCAAGATCAGCGTACCAGACTTCCTGGCTGCCGCTCCTGGTGCTGACAAAACTGATCAACCGACCTTGCTGGGACCAGTTTGGTTCAAAATCCGCTCCCGGATGGTTCGTCAGTGGTATTGCCCCGCTGGTTTTGTTGATATCCTGAAGCAGGATTTCCAGGTTATTCACTTGATAACTTTCATATGCCAGCCATTGTCCATCTGGCGACCAGGTGGGATGCCCATCGTAGGCATAGGTGTCTGTAAATTGTTGGATCTCACCACTAGTCAAATTGAGGATAAATATATCCCAAGGGCCATTCCTGTTGGAAGAAAAGGCCACTAGAGACCCATCCGGACTGACTGCAGGAGTTATGTCATGGTATGGGCCGCTAGTTATCCGAGTTAGAGGGAGGGCTGCATATCCAATACCTGACCAATCTTCCAGGAATGGTTGATAGGCAAATAGGTGAATATCCTTTCCTTCCCGGATTGAAAGGATCAAAGAGCCGAATTGAGATGGATAAGCTAACAGATCAAGGCTGATAGTTTCAGCTTCAACTGTGGGGAGAGGAGCGTTAGTAGCAATTGGGGTTATTGTCTCAGTCGGTGTGGATCTGAGCGCTTCGACCTGGTCGCTTTCTATCTGCGCCCGCGCATCCGGATAAAATATAACCGCAGTGATGACCAGGATGATTCCTATAACAATTAATAGCAGGTAAGAAAGATAACCTGGCCTGGAAGCATCTTCCGGATTCTGATTTGAGTTGTTGTCAATCATAGATGAGTCTCTGTTTAGTGTTAATTGATCCGCAGCCAATTTGGAATATAACTCTTCAGCCGTCCTTTTTGAACTTTTCCCCACCCCAGTGGGTTACCGGTCACAGTAACGAGGACCCATGAGCCGGGCAGATATTCTTCCTCGGAAATCTTGACGGGAGATCCCCGTTGATATGCTGCCAGATCTGGTTTCCCTATCGAAAATTCTAACACTTTTTGGGCGTCTGACCGCTCGATACCCGCTGCAAGTGAAGGGCTCGGAAGAAATCGGTCAGACTGGAAAGTACCCAACCACCAACCCCAATGATGTACCTTTAGCCCTTCTATCGATGGCGATCTGGATGGAACCCAGTAAACGCGGTTCCCGCGAACTACCAACCCCTTGCTGCCCGGTGAAATCTCACTCGTACTGTTAGATAGTTCCAGGGTATCTGCAAAGAATTTTTCATATATTGAATTTTGGCCAGGATCTATAGGATTTCCGATTGATCCATCAGGGAAATTTCGATCAATTTCTGTTCCTCTTTTCTTCATTCTGGCGACAAAATGCCCCTCACCAGTTGTGATATGGGGCCAGATTCGGATTGATTTGGTCAGATCGATTGGATCTGAGTTTGTGAAGGGGATCCCGGGGGAGAATCCTGATGCTGGAAGAATGTGTTCAAGGTCGAACCCCGGTTCTTTATCCAGGAAACGAGAAATGGATCCTTCGTTTTCCAGCTGATTGAACGTGCAGGTAGAATAAACAAGAATTCCACCAGGGCGGACTAATTTCCCCGCGAACCAGAGGATCTCATCCTGGATTGCAGCGAGGCGCTGACTGAGCTGTGGCGACCATTTCTTAATTTCTCCGGGGTGGGTCCGGAAAGTACCTTCGCCGGAGCAGGGCGCATCCACGAGCACACGGTCGAAATAAGCCCCAAAATGATTAACCAGCCGCTGCGGGGTTTCAGAGAGGATCGATATATTTCTTGCGCCCCATCGTTCGACGTTCCGCCCTAAAGCCTGGACTCGATGAGGATTTGGATCGTTTGCGACAATATAACCCTCTCCGCCCATTTTGCTGTCGATCTGGGTAGTTTTCCCACCCGGAGCAGCACAGAGATCGAGCACGCGTTCACCGGGTTGTGGATCCAGAATTGAAACAGGCACCATAGCAGATGGTTCCTGAAGGTAATACATCCCGGCAGCGTGATATGGATGTTTTCCCAAACCTTCTGCCTGGTGTACTTGATATCCGTTATCTTCCCAGGGGAGTGGTAGAAATTCTGCTGGGATTTCCTTTTGAAGTAGGTTAATTGCTGCTTTTTTTGGGTTGATCCGCAAGCCTGTGGATAGCGGTCTGTCAGCCAGGGCCTGCCAGAATTGAGGAGCATCGTCCTTTAATAATGAATCAACCGTGTTCACAAACTCTGGAGGAAGTTTTTTATTCACTGGAGTGTAAAAGAACAGGAACTTGATTTAATATCGGTTTGTTTTAATGCGACTTTTGGGCCATTTTCATCCTCTGTTTCCTCTTCTGTCAGGGAGAATAGCATCAGGGTTACAGAATATTCACCGGGCTGGTTTTTATTTGCTGGGAGATGAAGAGTGATCTCGGTTTCAAGATCGAAGATATTAACCATATCGGCAGTCACAAGGAGCTCATCCTTTTTATTTACCAAAGTGATCGTACCATTCGGCGCTGATGAAAAGGATGATAAGCGGAACATTACTTTAATTCGGCGTTTATCAGGGTACGGCTGTGCAGTGATTTCCAGGATGTCAGTTTCCTGATTTTCGGGCAGGATCTGATCTGGTTGTATGGTTTGATTGAACATTTTTCGGGCCACCTCAAATTATAGTTATCAGGATAAGTGTACCATCCTGGAAAAGAAAAAGTCCAGTCAACGAACTGACTGGACTTTTCATAATCTGGTTCCGATTTGATATTAGTTATCGTACATATAAGCTAATCCGACAGCCCCGGGTCCAGCATGGGTACCGATAACCGGACTGACTTCCGAGAAGATTGTCTCTACATTCGGGATGCGATTAGAAGCTTCATCCAGAACACCTTGAGCAATCTCAGGAGAGTTGGCATGAAGCGTGGCCAAACGGATATTTTTGTGGCCTCTGGTTCTCTCTTCGATCAGATCAATAATGGTCGTCAGTGCTTTTTTCTGAGTTCTCACTGAATCCAGCGGAATAATTATTCCTTTTTCGATGGCCAAGATTGGTTTTACATTCAATAATGTGCCCATAAAACGTTTGGACGTCCCGATCCTCCCGCCTCTGTGCAGGAATTCAAGTGTATCAAGTACAAAAATTACTCCACAGCGATCTTTACCATCTTCAGCGAGTCGTTTGCATTCTTCCAGGGATGCGCCCTGGTTCGCTGCCCTGGCTGCAGCCAGGACCTGGAAGCCAAGAGCCATGGCCAGGGTTTGGGAATTGACGATCTCGATTTTTGCCTCAGGCAGCAGTTTCTTAGCCTGTGTGGCAGACGAGATCGTACCGGAGAGATCTTCCGAGATCAGGACTGCCAGAATGTCATAACCTTGCTGATGGAGTTTTCGGAACAAGACTTCAAAATCAGCCACTGATGGCTGGGAAGTGCTGGGCATCACTTTTGCTTTTTCCAGTCGGTTGTAAAATTCAACTGGTGTGATATCCACTCCATCGTAGAAATTTTCCTCTCCCCAGATCACTGTCAGGGGGACGACATGAATATGATTTTCCTGGATGATTTCGGCTGGGATGTAAGGGGAACTATCAGTTACAATGGCTACTTTTGACATAAATACTCTCCTGCGGAAAAATGAATAATCTCTCGAAATTACGT
>CAZOUN010000008.1:0-56166 GCA_964582965.1 uncultured Anaerolineales bacterium
AAAGCCCCCGGGATGGCCGATTCATAGAAATTCTGGGAGATTACAACCCCAGGACAGAGCCCGCTACTATTCGGGTAAAAGAAGATCGTATTTATCACTGGCTGAGCGTTGGTGCACAGCCTTCAGATTCTGTAAAGCAGATCTTTCGCACTATCGGATTAATGGAACGCTATCAGCGTTTCAAAGATGGTGAGGATGTTGAGAAACTGATGGCTGAAGGCAAGCAGCTCGAAAGCGAGCGCAATCAGGATGCCCGCACACGCAGGGATGACCTGATCAAAGCCCGGAAACCGAAGGTAAAAGAAGAACCGGTTGAAGAAAAAGCAGAAGAGACCACGGAAGAAGAAACCGCACCTGAAGTAGAGGAAGCGGGAGAATCAGCTGTTGAAGAAACTGCTGCTGAAGTTGTGGAAGAGGAAGAACCCGCTGCCGAGGTCGTGGAAGAAGTAACTGAGCCAGAGCCAGAACCTGAGCCAGAGCCAGAACCAGAGCCAGAGCCAGAACCTGAGCCAGAACCTGAGCCGGAGCCAGAACCGGAGCCAGAACCAGAGCCAGAACCAGAGCCAGAACCAGAGCCAGAACCAGAACCGGAATCAGCAGATGAGGTCAAGATCACTGACGCTGCCCGGAAAATAGCTGAAGACGCCGGAATTGATATTTCAACTGTCAAAGGAACCGGAAAAGACGGCGCAATCTTAAAGTCTGATATCACCAAGTTGATCAAGGATTAACTGGCGTACAGGAATAAGATTCCTTCAGACAAGTTTGCGGAGGAAAACATTGATTGATCTAATCACCTACATTGCGCGTTCACTTGTTGAAGATCCTACTCAGGTGAAAGTTTCGCATCAGAGGCATAGAGATAGCATCAATTTCCAACTGGAAGTTGCCCGCGAAGATATGGGACGGGTCATTGGCAAAAATGGTAGAGTGGCTAACGCCATCAGAACATTGCTGAATGTGCCAGCCTCAGGAATTGGTAAAAAAGTGAATTTGGATATTGTAGAACCACAATGAAATCAGATCAGAATTCAAATACGAGCACAGGTTCGTCCTCTTCGGATGAACCTGTGTTTGTCCTTATAGGGAAGTTTAGACGTCCACATGGCATCCGGGGAGAGATCCGTATGACCGTGTTGACTGATTTCCCGGAGTTGATCTCACCGGGGCAAGTTATCTATGCAGGTGAAAGATATAAGGCCTACACCATTCGGGATATACGGTGGCATGGGGGAGATATGCTGGTATCTCTTAAGGAATTACCGGACCGCACAGCTGTTGAAATCTTCCGCAACATTATGGTATATATGAAAAGTGAGGATATGCCGGAATTGCCGGAAGGGGAGTATTTTATCCATCAGCTGGTCGGCATGGAAGTCATTACTGATCAGGGTGAAAAGTTGGGGATATTAAAAGAAATACTTATTACCGGGGCGAATGATGTTTACCTGGTGGAATCACCGGAAGGCAAGGATTTGCTGCTTCCTGCAATCGAAGAAGTTGTGCTTGATATCAATCAGGAAAGCGGTCATATGCTGGTACATATCATTCCGGGATTATTGGATTATTAAGATGTGTTGTCAGGGGGAGTTTGGGAATATTTACTGATTATTTCTGGTATTAATCCTATTTGCCCGCTGTCAACAATTTTCTTTACCAGTAGGATTTCTCTCTTGACATAACTTAAAAATTTATGGTATTCTGAGCGCGGCTTGGGATAAGAAGTCTAATCAGACAGATTTTGGGGGTCTATGATGGACGATCGAACAAAATATTGGGTTGGATTTAACCTTATTAGAGGAATTGGCCCGGTCCGACTGGAAAGACTACTGCAGCATTTTGGAGATATCAGGTCTGCCTGGGAAGCCAGATCGTACCAGCTTGAGGCTGCGGGCTTGAATTATAATCTGTCGCGGCAATTGATCCAAACCAGGCAGAACACCTGTTTGGATAAACTCATGGAAACGATCCTTGAAGCCGGGACCAAGGTTTATTATTGGGATCACCCGCACTATCCAGAGCGGCTGCGCCGCATCACCCAATCTCCCTTTGTGATCTACATGAAGGGTGACTTGATTGAGGAAGATATCTGGGGAGTCGCAATTGTAGGGACGCGTCGTTATAGTGATTATGGCCGTCAGATAACCGGGGAAATTGCCAGGATGTTGGCTGGATATGGAATTACTGTGATCAGCGGATTGGCGCGGGGCATTGATGGAATAGCTCATCAAAATGCATTGGATGCGGGGGGGCGAACCATAGCAGTTCTTGGAAGCGGGATAGACCAGATCTACCCCCCGGAACATAAGAAACTGGCTGAACGGATCGTTAATCAGGGTGCATTGATCAGCGATTACCCGGTAGGGACTCCTCCTGATGGATCTAATTTCCCACCTAGAAACAGGATCATATCAGGTTTATCGAAAATCACCATTGTGATCGAAGCAGGAAAGAAGAGCGGAGCGTTAATCACGGCAGGGTATGCAGCAGAACAGGGAAAAGAGGTATTCGCCGTTCCTGGAAAAATAACCTCGCCTATGAGCAAAGGTACAAATCTACTTATAAAGCAGGGTGCGCATCCGTTGCTCTCTGCCCAGGATGTTCTGGATCTGATGAATATGAGTTTGATCACTGAACAGCGAATGGTGAAAAAAACCCTGCCCAGCGATCCCAGGGAGGCATTATTGTTCCAGGCAGTTGGTGATGAACCGCAGCATGTGGATGAAATAAGTACTATTGTAAACTTGCCTATTGAAGAAGTTACCTCAACTTTGGCATTGATGGAACTTAAAGGTATGGTACGAAAAACATTCGGGATGAAATACGTGGCAGTCCGGGATATGATGTTAGACTATCGTTGTAAGGTCAATCTGAACGGGGAAGGAAATTAACATGATCGAAAATTTTTACGCTGTTATTATGGCGGGCGGGGGTGGGACCAGATTATGGCCTCTGTCGCGCCAGAACCGTCCCAAGCAGATGTTGAAACTGGGACAGGAAAGATCCTTGTTCCAGGTTGCCGTTGATCGATTACAGGACATATTACCGCCAGAAAGGATCCTGGTAGTAACGGTAGAAGAACAGGCCTCAGAACTGCAGGAACAATGCCCGGAAATTCCATCGGAGAATTTTTTATTGGAAACAATGCCGCGAGGAACCGCCTCTGTCGTGGGTTATGCCGCGGTAGTTTTGAATAAAAAAGATCCGGATTCTGTGATGGCAGTCTTGACAGCAGACCATATCATTGGTAATTTAAAGCTTTTCCAGCAGTTATTGCAGGCATCCGATCAGGTTGCAAGTGAGAATTACCTGGTTACGTTGGGAATCACCCCGACTTTCCCGGCTACGGGATATGGATACACACGCCAGGGCACCTTACTTGGCAAGTATCAGGAACTGAATGTTTACGAAGTTCAGGAATTCACTGAGAAGCCAGCACTGCCGGAAGCAGAGAAAATGTATAAGAGCGGTAACTATGCCTGGAATTCAGGTATGTTCATCTGGCGAACAGATGTGATATTAAAAGAGATATCCCGGCAAATGCCGAAGCTTGCCAGCCAATTATCCTTAATAAAGGAAGCCTGGGAAACACCAGAACAGGAGCAGGTTGTCCGTAAAGTTTGGCCAGAGATCAAACCGCAAACGATAGATTTTGGCATTATGGAAAATGCGGAAAAAGTAGCAGTGATCCCGGCTAAGGATTTAGAGTGGAATGATGTTGGAAGCTGGGAAGCGATCTTCGATTTGCTGCCAAAAGACGAACATGGCAACATAACCAAGGGTATTGATCATATGGCACTGGATACAAAAGATACCCTGGTTTTTGGAGAAGAATCGCCACGCCTGGTGGTAACGATCGGAGCTGAAGATTTGATAATAGTTGATACTGGTGATATCTTGTTGGTCTGTAAACGGGGCCAGGCTCAGGATGTGCGCCAGGTAGTGAAAAGACTTCGAGAAGAAGGTCGAACAGACTTGATTTAATTATTGATTGGGTTATTGGAGGTTGGTTTTGGAAGCTTATTGTGTGAAGTGTAAAGAAAAAAGAGAGATGGTTTCTTCCGAAGCAGTGTTCACAAAAACTGGAACACCTGCTACTAGAGGTATCTGTTCAGTATGCGGTACAAAGATGTTCCGGATGGGAAAAACAGAAGCCCATGAAGGCCTGACGCCGCCGGAAAATACCAAAAGAAAAGTAAAAGAACCTAAACCTCGCAAGGGAAAGTTAGTGATCGTTGAATCACCTGCCAAAGCCCGAACGATTGGGCGTTACCTGGGTGATAACTATAAGGTTGTTGCTTCCTTTGGACATGTCAGGGATTTGTTAAGATCCAAATTGTCGATCGATACCGAAAATAATTTTGAGCCCACCTACCGTGTTCCCAATGACAAACGGAAGATAGTGAAAGAAATCAAAAAATTCGGCGCGGAAGCAGAAGAAATCTTCCTGGCCACAGACCTGGATCGGGAAGGGGAAGCAATAGCCTGGCATTTAATAGAAGCTGCAGAGCTGGAACCTGAACGCACAAAGAGGGTCGTTTTCACAGAAATTACCCGGGATGCTATTGAAAAGGCTTTCGATAATCCTGAGATCCTTGATATGAAACTAGTTGACGCGCAGCAAGGAAGGAGGATCGTGGATCGCCTGGTCGGATTCCAGATCAGCCCCATCCTGTGGGAAAAAGTACGGGGTGGTTTAACGGCCGGCCGTGTACAGTCTGTTTCGCTGCGGTTGATTGTGGACAGGGAAAGGGAAATTGAGGCTTTTGTTCCAAATGAATACTGGTCAGTCGCTGCAGAGCTCTGCCCGGAAGAATCTGTAAATGATGAAACTTTCCAGGCAAACCTGACTCATATTGACGGCAAAAAATTGCATATAAGCTCCCAAGCTGAATTAGATCCGATCATTAACGATCTGGAAAAAGCGCATTTCGAAGTTCGGAAGATTCGCAGGGGAACCCGGGTGAGAAATCCCTACCCTCCATTTATTACCACAACAATGCAGCAAGATGCTGCTCGCCAGCTTGGCTTCTCTGCAAAGAAAACCATGGCGGTTGCCCAACAGCTCTACCAGGGAATTGATGTTGGCAATGGTGGTGAAACAGGTTTGATCACCTACATGCGAACGGATTCAACCAATGTGGCCGACTCTGCCCAACAGAGCGCCCGGACTTTTGTAAAATCCAATTATGGAGATGAGTATATTCCTGCTGATATCCCGCAGTATGCCACGAAGACTAAAAGAGCCCAGGAAGCTCACGAAGCTATTCGGCCTACTTTGATCGGACGAACCCCGACGTCTATGAAAAGCTTCTTGAAGAATGACCAATACAGATTGTATACATTGATCTGGAAACGCTTTTTGGCTTCTCAGATGTCCCCAGCAGTTTATGACACATTGAGTGTGATCGTAGGGGCAGATGGAAATAAACACGCTTATGTCTTCCGTGCCTCGGGTTCGAGGATCAAATTCCCTGGCTTCCTGAAAGTTTATGATCGCAAGAATAGTAATTCATCGCAAGCAGAAAAAAATCTAGAAAGCATTCCGGAAGAACTGGCAGAAGGCCAAACTCAGCGGTTGATCCGGCTGCTTCCAGAACAGCATTTTACTAAACCACCTGCCCGGTTTTCCGAAGCGTCCCTTGTTCGCACCCTGGAAGAAAATGGCATAGGACGCCCTTCCACATATGCGCCAATTATGGGAAAACTGGTTGCTCGTGGATATGTAGTAAAAGATAGCCGTCGCCTGATCCCAACAGAAACAGGATTTATTGTAAATGACCTAGTGTCGGAATACTTCTCATCAATTGTTGATGTTGGATTTACGGCAAATATGGAAAGGGAATTGGACCGGGTTGCTTCTGGAGAAGAACTATGGCAGGAAAGTGTGGAGGAGTTTTATTCACCTTTTTCTAAACAGCTGGAATTTGCTAGGGCAGAAATGCCCAAAATAGAGCCCAAATACATCCCGGTAGGGCGCCAGTGCCCCGAGTGTGGTGGTGAGTTGGTTCAGCGTTTTGGACGCTATGGGCTTTATATTGGCTGCAGCAATAGGCCGGACTGCAAGTATACAGAACGCTGGGTGGAGCGCATCGGCGTAACTTGCCCCAAAGACGGCGGTGAGATCATTGAGCGAAAGACCAAAAAGGGAAGATTGTTCTTCGGTTGCGAAAATTATCCAGACTGTGATTTTTCATCCTGGAAAAAGCCGCTACCAATTCCTTGCCCGAGTTGTGGAGGTTTATTGGTTCAAGCTAATAAGAAACACGCTAAGTGCACTGCCTGTTCTCTGGAATTTGACCAGAATGAGCTGAAAGATAAATCTGAATAAGATTACTCCAATGAAAATGGTTACAAAATTAAACGGCGGATATTATTTCCCGCCGTTTTTTATCTTGAGTGACCAGATAAATCGATAATTCGAATATCTTAATAATGGATCTTGTTTGGCATAGACCTTGCATCTATAGGGGTGAGGCTTCAGAGGGTGAGGGAGCATTGCAGGAAAATCATCTCTCGTCTACAATAGGGTTATCTGGCCTCCAGTTGCTTCAACTTTCATTAACCAATGGAGATTGATTATGGATACAGTACGAGACAGTTTTAACAAAGGAATAAATAGTCCCCCGATCATGACAGCAGTAGGTGTTATAGTCGGAATCATCTTGGGATTGGTTTGGGCTTATTTGATAAGCCCAGTACAATTCATCGATGCTAATATCGAACAGCTCCGTGATGATCTAAAAGTTGATTATTTGCGGATGGCGATCGATTCCTACGCCTTGAACCAGGATGCCTCACAGGCTGAATCACGATATTACCAGCTGGGAGAAAATTCCTCCACATACTTGTCGGATATTGAATTTAATCCCGCTGATCAATTGATCAGCGATATTGATTCCTTCCGCGATGTGGTGGAAATGACTTCTCCATTGGATGTGCTGGAAGATGTTGTACCAGTTGTTGAGGAAGAATCTTCTGGGAATAATCTACTTAAATGGGCTTTACTGGTCACAGTAGTGCTGGCTGGAGCCCTTGTAGCTCGTTATTTCCTCGCCAAACGCGCTTCAGGAGGAGGGATAGCACCAAAATCCGCTTCCAGTATGGCACAAGAAATTACAGCTAAGATCGATTCTCCTGAATATAATGGAAAAGGCGAAACACCGCCCATGCACCAATTTGTTACAACCTACGTGCTGGGTGATAATCTGTTTGATGATTCCTTCAGTGTTGAATCAGCTGCAGGTGAGTTCCTGGGCGAATGTGGTGTCGGTATCTCCGAGGCTATCGGTGTGGGGGAACCCAAGCGTGTAACTGCGTTTGAAGTCTGGTTATTCGACCAGAATGATATTAAAACTGTCACAAAGGTGCTTATGAGCGGGCATGCTTTTTATGACGACGCTATCCGTTCTGAACTGGAAAAGAAGGGTGAACCTGTTCTGGCAGACCCTGGCGTGGAGTTTGTCCTCAATACCAATAACCTGCAGGTGATTGGACGGGTGATGGACATGGGCTATGGTGAAGGCCCGCTTCCTGAAGAGAGCTTCTTCGAACGGCTTTCTATTGAGCTTTCCGTTTGGCCCAATGACGGTGCCAGTGAAGCAGAGGGTTTTGAATTTGATGAATTTTAGTCAATAATTAAAAGAGATCCCGGAGTTATTACACTCCGGGATCTTTTTATTTAATAGACTCATGGAAACTTATGATTTATTATTGGATATCCATGATCTTCAGTGAGTAATCTTCCCCCGGTGTTTTAATCTCAACTACCTCGCCAACTTCTTTATCGATCAGTGCTTTTCCTATGGGGGATACATTTGAGATCTTATTCTTCGCAGGATCCGCTTCTCTGCTGCCAACTAGAAAATAGGTCTCGACAGGTAAATCCTCTTCCTGAACAGTGACCTTGCAGCCGACCCTCACTTTATCCCGCCCAGTTCCGTTTTCTTCCACGATAAGGGCAAAGTCAAGTGTATACTTGATCTCCAGTATTTTCCCTTCCAGGAAACTCTGATCTTCTTTTGCTTTGTGATAATCTGCATTTTCAGATAGGTCACCCATTTCAATGGCTGATTTTAAACGAGCTGCGAGCGCTATTCGCCGTGGTCCTTCCATCTCTGCCAGCTCAAGCTGCAGCTTTTCTTTACCTTCTTTAGTTAAGTAGATTTTTTCTCCATCCGGCATAGTTTATTCCTTCTTACTGAAAATTATGGTCGTCGCGTTGGATCAAATAATTTTTGGTGTTCATCAATTGCAAATCGGTCTGTCATGCCCGCAATATAATCGCAAATAGATCGCTGAAGACCCTTTTTCTCGATCCCGATTTGGATATGTTCTGGCAGCATCAAAGGTTCTTTTTCATAAGCAGAGAAAAGAGCACTGATGATACCTTCCGCTTTGACTTGCATGCGAATGACTCGGTGATTCTTGTACAAATTCTTAAATAGGAAATCTTTCAATTCCCGGTTGTTCTTTTTTATCTCATCGCTGAAACTGATCACATTATGGGAAAGCTTCTGCAGCTCTTCAACTGAATTGACACCGCTCTCAATGATATTTTTATCAGTGCTTTCAATCAGATCTCTGACTTCAATACCTATCATTCTGCGGATGATCCGTTTCCGGTCTAATTCATTCAGATCTCTACCGTTCCATCCCACACTTTCTATGAGAATTTTCCAAATTTCAAGATCCTTTAATTGCGCTGTCGAGATCAATCCCGAGCGCAGGCCATCATCCAGGTCGTGAGCTGAGTAGGCCAGTTCATCTGCGGCATTGGCAATCTGAGCTTCGAGATGTCCCCGAAGTTCAGGGGCAAAATCCTCGGCGTCTGAGATATCATATTCCGTCTCGTGTTTTACAATGCCTTCCCTGGTTTCCCAGGTCAGGTTGAGACCGGGAAAATTCTCAAACCGGTTTTCAAGTTTGGTGACAATGCGCAAGGATTGTTTGTTATGATCAAATCCTCCCTGGCTTTCCATTAGCTGATCAAGGATACTCTCTCCGGAATGACCGAAGGGGGAGTGACCGAGGTCGTGAGCCAGGCAGATCGCTTCTTCGAGGTCTTCGTTTGCACCCAGGGCCAGGGCAACAGTCCGACCGATCTGCGCTACTTCTAAAGTATGAGTTAATCTGGTTCGGTAATAGTCTCCCTCCGTATTGAGGAAAACCTGTGTTTTATATTCCAGGCGTCGAAATGCCGTGGTATGTAAAATTCTGTCACGATCACGTTGAAAGGCAGTCCGATATATTGGTTTATCGTCAGGATATTCTCGCCCTTTGCTGTCCTTGCTGCGAATCCCAAAAGGTGCTAGACAATGATCTTCCAGCTCTTCGCGTTTTTCCCGTATAATTGCCATATTTTCCTCACTTTCCCCGGTTTGATAGGCAGAACCAGTTTAATTCAGGCTTATCCGACTGTCAACACCCATCTAATCGGAGCTTTCGATTTCATCAATCAGCTGGATTATTTTAGTTAGATAGCTTTGTAATTTCTGACTAGCTTGTTGATTCTTTTCGTTTTCGGACCTGATGAACCTGGTATAAGGTTTGATTGTGTCCTTGATCTCCTGTAGACTGCGGTCAATCTCATGACCGAAATGTTCTGAAAGGGAGGTCGTAAGCTGGTCTCGCATTGATTTAACTTTTTGGCGCATTTCTTTTTTAGCATTTCTGCGCCTGGTTGGGATGATAAATAAACCCAGGGCAGCCATAACACCCGCCAGCAGTATACCGGTGACGTCTGTTGCCATTGTAGTCGCCAGGATTGTTACCAGGGTTCCCAACCCGACAGCACCCGCACTGATAGCGGCCGTTGCAGCAACCGCATTCTGGGAGCGCCGAGCGATCTCATCTGCCTCGCGAGTCTTATTGTAGCTATCTATCACACGGGTAGATTCGTCGCGGATGCTGGTTATCAACCGCTCACGGTCGTAAATGAAATTACCAATATCCCCCACCATTCTACCTTTGTGTTTTTGCCGTCCTTCAGCGATATGGTTTGTGATTGCCTGCCACTGCCTTAAATTGGAATCCACCAGCCAGTCTATGATCGCTGTTACCTTGGCTTCTACCAGATCAGGAACGTTTGCAATAACCTCATCCTCGTAAATTTGCTGGATCTTTTCTTTTTTCATCAGGTCGACGATGCGTGCCAGCCTGATATATTCGGAGAAGAAATCCTCTCCCCGCTGTTCCATTTCCAGCAGGATCTTAATGATGTCTGATATTCGCAGATCAAAACTTTCCAGCATGTCTTTTTGGAAAGCGTTTAATTGTTCTTCGATATCTTTGATCAGAAAAAGGTCATCTTTGAGTAATTTCAACCGGTCTTCAAAGAATTCCGCATACTGGCTGGAGAGGCGTTTGCCAACGCCAAGGGGGTTCAGTAGTTTGAGTTTTAAACGGCTTTCTTGATCTAGTGTTTCCAGGATGTACTTTTCCAGGAATTCAAAACGGCTTTCTGCCCACAAGGAAGGTTCACCGGTTTTTGCTTTAAGGGCCTGCTGGGCGCTGACAGGGAAGATTATCGGATTGGTTTTGAGGATTTTTTTTGCATTCTCGGCGACAAAAGACTGGATCTCTTCCAACGATTCCGGGGTTTGCAGGATGTCGATCTTATTAATGACCAGGACAACCTTCTTCCCCCAGGATTGGATCTGTTCCAGAAAGACCCGTTCACTTTCTGTATAGGGACGATCAGCTGATGTTACGAACAGGATCAAGTCAGAACGCGGTACAAATAGGGATGTGATCTCCTCGTGTTCGCGAACGATCGCATTGGTCCCTGGTGTGTCAACAATGCTGATCTCTTTCAGGTATTCTGTATCCAGGATCAAGCTATCAATGTTTTCGGATATGACTTCTTTGCCTTTTTCTTTCCCATACCGCAGTATATTCACTTTTGTCGTTGTGGGAGTAACTCCCTCTTCCAGGAGTCTTTCACCCATGAGGGCATTGATAAACGCGCTTTTTCCGGCATTAAATTCACCAACTACAACTAGCAGAAAGAAATCATCCAGCTGGTGGATGGATTCCATCAGTGCTTTTTGATCCTTCTCAGCTACACCATATTCCACCAGGGTGATCTGGATCAGGTTGAGAAGTTCACGCTCCCTACTGAGGAGGTCTTTCTGTGTTTTAGTTAAAATTTCCATGCATCCTCATTCATTTGAAGGTGTCTATCCATTATAACTGATAGGATATTTGGATTTGTTTACTTATGGGGAATTAATAATATATCTACAGGGTGAGGAGTGTTCCGATATCCTGGCCTGAAAGTACATTTGATATACTGCCAGGTTCATTTCCGGAGAAGATCAGGCAGTCTAGTCCCGGGATATCTTCGATCAGGTTTAGCATTTGTTCGACTTTGTCTGCCATGCCACCAGTGACGTCTGGCGCCTGTGACTGGCTTACAGTTCCAGGAAGGGTACTCCGGTCTGCGGTCCGGATCGTATCATAAATAGCGGTACACTCGGGGAAATCTTGCCAAACCCCGGGATCCTGGCCGGCCAGCAAGATCCGATCCGGTTCAAGATTCTTTGCTAAATGCACAAAAAGATCTTCAGTGGAAAGGATCGTACCGCCAATGCTGGAATCAAAGACCACATCTCCAAATACAACTGGCAAAAGACCTATATCTAATGCGGCATGAATGGGCTTCAGATCCCAGGATGTTATCTTCCTGTCAGAAGAGAATACTGTCGAGGAAGGCGGGAATGCTATGGGGGAAAGATCGGCATCCTTTAAGGCTTTCATCACCAGCTGATTCAGGGACGCAGCGTCATACCATACCTCTGCGAACCCCAGCCATTCCTCCTGGCTTGAAACGCCATCACGTGTCCCGTATTTTTTACCTGAAAAATGCCCGAAAGACCCCGAACCGTGTCCGAGAAGGATCTGCAGGGATGCATCCTGTTCAAGAGAGGATTTGATCTCTCTCCCCACCCGTTGAAGGACATCAATCCGGGCAGTTCGATGAGAATTTTTGTCGGTGATCAGGGATCCGCCGAGTTTTAGAAACACCAGCTTTTTTCCTATTTGTGAGGTTCCGAGTTTATCCATGAATTTATTGTAGTCAGGGCTTAGTTCAGGGTCAAGAGAGAAAAAGACAGGGCTGAGAATTTCCAGCCCTGTCTTTTTCTTTTTTATTGATCAGATTTGGATCTGGTTAGATCCAAAATCCAGGCCAGATCAGTTTTATTATTGTATCCAGGATGACTGCGATGAGGTAGAGGCCCCCAAATCGCCGGGTGTGATGAAAGGCAGCAGCGACATAATAATTGGGCCAAACATCTGGAAAATCTTCAGGTTTTTCATCCGGTTTTGGGTTGGAAAGAATGGGCCAGATCTCAACCAGGGTAGGGATCGCCAGCAGGATCAGCAGCATGACTGGAGTGAAAAAGCGGGTCCAGACCAGGTAAATAGCGATCACATAGGCCAGGATCAAAAGGGCAGTCATAACCCAGCGAGCTAGATTCTCACCCAAAACAACTGGCAAGGTATATATCTTGAGATCCTTATCTTGTTTAAGTTTATCTATATGTTTTCCGAACAACATTGAAGTGACACCGAGGCCGTGCGGCAAACTGGCCAGAGCGATAGTCCAATCCCAGGGTAATCCTGTGATCACGTAATAACCACCAGCAATCATCAGTGGTCCCCAGACCAGGAATACAGTCACTTCTCCCATGGCGATATACTTCAGCGGGTAAGTATAAAAGAGCACAAAAAGCACTCCCACTGCCATCAGGATCCAGGTGCCTTCGCCCCGTATGATCCCTAGAGCAATACCGCAGGCGGCTGCGATAGCGCCAGTTACCCCGGCATAGGTCAGGAGTTCTTTCTTGGTCATCAATCCATGTAAAAGAGGTTGGGGACCGTATTGCGCCCGGTAGTAATTATCGACATCAACACCTCTGACAAAATCTGTGTAATCATTCAGAAAGTTGTTAGTTCCATGCGCCAGGTATAAACCAGCTGTAACCAGGATCCAGCGCCAGAAATCAAATGCCTCAACTCTAAACGCAAAAATACCCGCAAAAGCAGCTGATAGGAGTGTGGTTACCAGGACAGCTGCCCTGGTAGCAATCAGCCAGCGAGAGATCAGATCCAATTCATCCCATTCTTTTTTGGTGATTTTGGGAATAATCTGCAATGCTTTACGCCACATTGAAAAATTCATACAGAATAATCTCCTTCAATTTATAATTTTTCCACCATATCATACCACAGGGTCATCTCCCCAGATCAGAGCAGAAAATTACGCCTATGAAGACCCAAACCGGAATATTATCGGTAAAAATCCTGGTTTGAAACTGGTGTGAGCAGAGTGGATATTGCACCTTTTTTTACTAATTCCTTGCTGACATCAGCTGCATCCGATTTAACCAGGGCGATGATGTGGCCCCCAAGTCCTCCGCCTGATAGTTTGGCACCTAACGCACCTGCATCTCGCGCAACCTGTATCAGCTCATCCAATTTAGGGGAAGAAACTCCTAATTCCTGCAGCAGTCCGTGATTTTCATTCATTAATTCCCCGAGATTATCCGGGTTTCCTGTTTCGATGATCCTTTTGGCCGTTTCTGTGATCTCACCTATCCTTGAAAAAAGCTGGTTATATTGATCGGGTTCTTCTTGCCATCTTTCCCGGACCCCCTCGACTGCTTCTTTGGTTTTGCCAGGTTTACCAGAATATGCGATCAGGACTGAAAACTCCTTCCCGATCTCGAGGAATTCAATGGGGTTTCCCTTCCGATAATAGACTGGTTTTTGATGGGAGATAACCGTGTTGTCGATCCCGGATGGAGTGCCGTGGTGGATCTTTTCTACTTCATAAGCAAAATTTGACACTTCTTCATCACTCAGACGTTTTCCTAAAAAGGCTGAAAATGCCCGGATAAGTGATATTGAAATAGCGGCGCTGGATCCCAACCCGGATGAAGGGGGTATCTCAGATGTAATTTGAATATTGCAGGAGGGGACTTGATTGAGTTCTTTATCACCGATAACCACCTGGATAGCTGCCCTTAACGGGTGGTTGATTTTTAGTTGGTCTATTGGAGCCGATAGAGAAATATCTGGCGCCTCTATCCATATTTCCCCGGGTTTACCCTGGATGTGCGCGGAGACAATAGCGTTAGCTTGAGATGAAAAAACCGGGATTGCGATTGCCGGTTCACCATAAACAACAGCGTGTTCGCCAAAGAGAATGATCTTGCCGGGAGATGTAGCTGAAAATGCGGGCATATCTTAGAAGAAATAAAAAACCAGCATGACCACCATTGACCAGAGTAAAATGGCTGCTTGCAGTGGCCGGTCGGATAGGGCGATATCTTCCGGGGCGCCACCTTTCCCGGCCTGGATCAGGTAGAGATATCGAAAAATGCCGTAAAGGACAAATGGTATTGTTAGCATCATGGAATAATTATCTGGCAAATTTGGGGCAGAGAAAGTATACAGGCTGTATGAGACAATTGTCGTTCCGGAAACGATGATTATCAACTGGTCGAGCAACTCAATTGTATAGCCTTCAAGAACAGGACGGACTTTCCCCCCGCTGTCGTACTGCAATACCAGCTCAGCCCGGCGTTTTCCCAGACCGATAAAAAGTGCAAACAGGGAAGTGACCACGTACAACCAGGGTGAAAAACGCCGAACTTCGATCAAAGTAGTTCCGGAGATGACCCGGAGCAGGTAAAAAGATGCCAGAACGAGAACGTCTATCAATGGAATATGCTTTAGTTTGGCAGAATACAACAGGTTTAAGACAAAATATACCAGGCAGATCGCCAGAAAGGCGGGGTCTAGCAGGTATGCCAGTGGTAATGCAATTATTAGCAGGATGATGGCAGCTGCCCAGGCTGCTTTTAGACCAAGCTTGCCGGAAGCGATTGGACGGTTCTTCTTTGTGGGATGCTGTTTGTCAGATTCTCTGTCAGAAATATCATTGAAGATATAAACTGCGCTGGCGATCAGACTGAATATGGCCGCTCCTGCCAGGGTTGTCAGGAAGGCCGGAAGGTCCAGAAGCTTGCGATCAAAAACCAGGGCTGTAAATATGAAAATATTTTTTGCCCATTGTTTAGGGCGCATGGTTTTTAGTAAGGCGATTATCATAAGGAAATAATAGCATGAATCAATTGGGAGGGGGAGGGAACCCTTCAGTATTGGGCAAGGGATGTTAAAATAGACATATGGCAAAAAAACAACGAATTGACCTGTCGCTGGTCAGCATCGGGCTGGCGAAGGACCTTGAGGAAGCCAAGCGGTTGGTGATGGCTGGCAAAGTTCTCTACCTTGGCCAGCTGGTATTCCAATCTTCCCAAAAAATCAGTGATCCTGAAGAGATCTCCCTGGTACCTGGACAAAAATTTGTTTCCAGGGGCGGGGATAAGCTTCTGGCAGCATTTGACCAGTTTCCCATCGATGTCAATGGAACGGTTTGTGCCGATATCGGAGCTTCGACCGGTGGATTCACCGATTGTCTACTGCAGCATGGTGCGAAGAAAGTGTACGCCATCGATGTGGGCTATGGGCTCCTGGAATGGAAACTCCGCAACAACCCTAAAGTGGAGGTTTTGGAGCGTACCAATGCCAGGAACCTGGAAAAGCTGCCTGAGATGGTTGAATTCATAACTGCGGATGTTTCCTTTATCTCCTTAAAGAAGGTCCTGTTGCCGGCTTCGGGGTGGATATCAAAAAAAGGAGGACAGGCTGTGGTTTTGATCAAACCTCAATTTGAGGCCACGAGGGAGGAATCCGCCAGAGGGGCGGGTGTTATACTGGACCCTGTTATTCATCAGAGGATATTGATTGATCTACTGGATTTTGCATCTGCTCACGGTTTTACTCCGGCGGGATTGATTCGATCACCTCTTCGGGGTCCAGCAGGAAATGCGGAATTTTTAGCCTGGTTGATCTATCCGGGAATTGAGAGTGGAAAGGATGATATCCAGGGAATGGTATCCAGTTTATTTTAATTGTGGATCTGGCATAATATGAAAACTCAATCCCCGGCAATTATTAGGGATAGCATGTTTTACCGCTTTTCCCTTTACGGTTTCCTGAAGAACCTTAGATTCTTTGATCCATTTATCTTGCTGATCTTTCGATCCTATGGCCTTTCGTTTTTGCAGATAGGGATTCTGTACTCTATCCGTGATATTGCAACCAACTTCTTAGAACTCCCAACTGGGATTCTGTCAGATTCCTTCGGTAGAAGGAAAGCCATGGTATCCGCATTCATTGCGTACATTGTGTCCTTTGTGATCCTGTATTACTTTAGAGACTTTGGTTTTTTGGCACTGGCTATGGTATTTTTTGCATTTGGAGATGCGTTTCGAACCGGGACCCATAAAGCCTTGATCCTGGAATATCTGAAGATCAATAAGATCAGTGACCTGAAGGTTGCCTACTATGGATTAACGCGCAGTGCTTCTCAGCTCGGTTCAGCATTAAATGCTTTGATCGCTGCAGGCCTGGTATTTTATACTGGCAACTACAGGATTATGTTCCTGGCATCCACTATTCCTTACGCCCTGGATTTGATTAACCTGGCAACTTATCCAAAAGAGTTGGATGGAGAGATAACCCCGGTTAAAGGCAGGGAGATTTGGACCAGACTCGATTCAACGTTAAAAGGGTTTTTCAAGACGATAAAAGATGGAGCTGCTGTAAAGGTTATCTTGAACAGTGCCAGCCTTACAGCTGCATTCAAATCAACCAAAGATTATTTACAGCCTATGGTTTCTGGTTTTGCACTATCAATTTTGCTTTTTACAACACTGGAAGAGACCCGCAGGGAAGCAATCCTGATAGGAGTGGTCTATTTTGTGATTTATTTATTGACGAGTTTAGCCTCCAGGCGGGCATATCATTTTAGCAACCGATTTAGCAATATATCCCGGGCCGTGAATATCACATATCTGATCGGGATTGGTTTATTGATAATTGCAGGTTTGATGGCCGCGATTGACCTGGAATTGATAGCCGTGATCTGTTTTATTGGCATGTTCCTGTTGAATAATATTCGCCGGCCTATCAATGTTGGCATCATCAGTGACCAGATTTCATCGAGGGTAATGGCCTCAGGTTTATCAACAGAAACTTTATTAACAACCATATTCTCCGCACTATTTGCCCCCCTGCTTGGTTTTATGGTGGACAAAATAGGATTAGGAATTGGAATTACCTTGATGGGCCTGGTAATGGTGCCTCTCTTCTTTGCAGTTAGGGTGGGGGAAAAAGATGATCAGTTGCCAGCAAACTAATTGCCCTCAAGGACATCTCATCGGTTATACTAGCCCTGATTATGAATATTAATAAAATACGTAATTTTTCTATAATAGCTCATATTGACCACGGGAAATCCACTCTTGCGGATCGACTGCTGCAAATCACAGATACTGTCTCTGACCGCGATATGGCGGACCAGGTACTGGATAATATGGACCTGGAACGTGAAAAAGGGGTGACCATCAAAGCTTCGGCAGTTCAAATGCGATATGAGTCCCTTGACGGTCAGGAATATGAATTGAATCTGATCGATACACCCGGCCATGTAGATTTTGGTTATGAAGTATCCCGGGCTTTGGAGGCTTGTGAAGGCGCTCTGTTGGTGGTCGACGCTGCACAGGGTATGGAAGCTCAAACAATCGCCAATATGTATGCTGCCCTGGAAGCTGACCTGGAAATCATTCCCATTATCAATAAGATCGATCTGCCAGCCGCCAGGCCGGATGAAATCGCCAAAGATATCAGTGCTCTATTGGGTACTCCCCCAGATCAGATCCTCCGCATTTCAGCCAAGGAAGGGGAAAATATCCAGCCCGTCCTGGAGAAGATAATTAAGGATGTACCACCTCCAACACACGACCCGGATGCGCCCCTAAAAGCCCTGATATTTGACTCCCATTACAATTCCTTTAAAGGCGTGATTGCCTATATCCGGGTTTTCGATGGGACCATCACCCGCAAAGACAACCTGCGATTGATGGCAGCAGGCAAGAATCTCGAACCTTTCGAAATTGGGGTATTCTCACCGAAAATGACTCCGACCGATGTGATTTATCCTGGGGAAGTGGGATATATTGCTACGGGTTTGAAATCAGTTAATGAATGCAGGGTAGGGGATACGATCACTTTCGCTAATAATCCTGCCCTGGAACCCTTGCCGGGATACAAACAGGCCAAACCGATGGTATTTGCCGGATTCTTCCCGGTTGATAATGAGGCATACGCTAGCTTAAAGGATTCGCTGGAAAAATTGCAATTAAATGACGCTGCCCTGGTTTTTGAACCTGAATCCTCCCAGGCTCTGAATCTCGGTTTTAGGTGTGGTTTCCTCGGAATGTTCCATATGGAGATAATCCAGGAAAGGTTGGAACGGGAATATAATCTAGATATCATAGCTACTGCTCCTTCTGTTAAATATCACGTTGTGATGAGGGATGGATCGATCCGGGAAATTGATTCCCCGGCTGATTTACCAGATAAAAGTGAATACGAGGAGATCCAGGAGCCATGGATGGATCTGCAGGTATTTTTGCCACTGGAATATTATGGTCCGGTAATGGAATTGGTCACAGTTAGACGTGGAACATATGTCAGTCAGCATTACCCGAGCCCTCAGCGGGTGCAATTGAATTTCCAGATTCCGCTCTCGGAGATGATAGTGGATTTCTTTGATTATCTGAAATCAGTTTCGAGAGGTTATGCCTCAATGGATTATTCTTTTGCTGGATATCGGAGAGAGAAACTGGTCAAACTTGATATTCTGGTCAATGGAGAGCCGGTAGATGGGATGGCTTCTATTGTCCATAAAGATAAAGCCCAGCGCAAAGGGAAGATCCTGGTTTCGCGCTTGAAGGAATTGATCCCGCGCCAACATTTCGCGGTGCCCATTCAAGCTTCAGCGGGTGGGAAGATCATTGCGCGGGCTGATGTTAAAGCACTGAGGAAAGATGTCACAGCCAAGCTCTACGGGGGTGATGTGACCCGGAAACGGAAGCTGCTCGAGAACCAGAAAGAAGGAAGAAAGCGGCTTAAGCGAGTAGGGAACGTAGATATTCCCCAGGATGCCTTTATGGCAGTCTTGAGGTTGGAAGATGACTAAAAATAACAAAACCGGGACTCAGCTAAGACTAATTATCGGCATAGCGTTAAGCTTGATAGCTTTGGCTGTTTTGATTATTTTCATTGATGAAAAACAGGTGGTCGCTGCTCTAAGGCAGATCAATATTCTGGTCGTAGCTCCATTATCGTTATTGTTGGTGCTTGCTCTACTTTGCCGGGCCTATGCCTGGCGGATAATCTTGAAAGAAAAAGTCTCCCTCTCTCAATCCTTTTTGATCATTAACGCCGGCTATTATGTGAATACGATCCTTCCATTCAGGTTAGGGGAACTTGTCAGAGTGTTTTTATTGGTTCCATCTGGATTTAGGTTTTGGAGTGCAGTCCCGACAATTCTGGTAGAACGGATCTTTGACTTGGTTTTCGCTCTCAGCCTGTTCTTTGTTGGTTTGCCTTTTGCTCTTGATTTTTCACAGAATGTTTTCTCCATTTACATTTTGGCAGGTATTTTTGTGCTGGGAATTGCTATCCTGATCCTGTTGGTCAAGAATTATGAAAAAGTAATTCAGTGGCTCGAAAATCTTAATTTTCTCGGAGAAAAATTAAAATCCAGGTTGCTCAATCTTGTCCAATCAGTCCTTTTAAGTCTAGATACTCTCTCTGATCCAGTCCGATTTTTCAAAGTATTCTTAGGAATGGCCCTTAGCTGGGGGTTATCATTGGTTTTTCAATTTCTTTTGCTGAAGGCTTTTATCCCGGATGCGAACTTTATCATGGCAGTATTTGCTATTGGCGCAGTCGCACTCGGCATTTCTATCCCTTCAACCCCTGGTAATATAGGTTTTTATGAGGTTAGTATCACCCTCGCATTATCGGCTTTTGGCATAGATAGCTCTGTCGCGGTCAGCTACGCCCTGACCAGCCATGTTGTAAATCTTATTGTGACAACGACCTTCGGCGTATTTGGGCTTGTGAAGGAAGGATACAGTTTGCGCGATGTCTGGCGGTTAAGCAAACAACACAGAAAGGAAGGTGATTTATGAGTAGGCCAACCCTTATCACTGGTGGTGCCGGTTTCATCGGAACCAACTATGCTTCCCGTTTGATCGAGAGAGGTGAACATCCCACCATCTTTGATAATCTATCACGTGCCGGGACACCAGGTAATATTCAATGGCTGCGAGATACTTATGGGGTGGATTCGTTTGAAATGATCGAAGGGGATGTGAGAGATGCTGGTGCCATATCCTCGGCCATACAGGGCGCCGAATTGGTGTTACACCTGGCTGCCCAAGTTGCTGTTACTACTTCTGTGATCGATCCTAGGACGGATTTTGAGATAAATGCCCTTGGCACTTTTAACGTTCTGGAAGCGGCCAGGAATTCATCTCAAAAACCAGTGATTATTTATTCATCAACCAACAAGGTTTATGGAGACCTGGAGGATGTGGAAGTTGCTGAAGGGGAAAAAAGCTATTATTTTCCTGACCACCCTGAAGGGATCTCAGAATCCCAATTAATGGATTTCCATTCACCCTATGGATGTTCCAAAGGTGCCGGTGACCAATATGTCAGGGATTATCACCGTATATTTGGCCTTCCTACAGTAGTGTTTCGCCAGAGTTGTATTTACGGCACTCACCAATTTGGGATTGAGGACCAGGGTTGGGTTGCCTGGTTTGTGATCGCAGCGGTGACAGGAAAACCTATAACTATATTTGGTGATGGCAAACAGGTCAGAGACCTTTTGTTTGTGGATGATCTTATTGCCGCTTATGACCTGGCAGCTGAAAACATTGATAAGACCGCAGGACAAATATATAATATTGGAGGCGGCCAGGAGAATACGCTGTCCATCTGGAAGGAATTTGGACCGTTGTTAGAAAAAGAGCTCGGTCAGGAAATTCCTGTTTCTCGGGAGAACTGGAGGCCGGGAGACCAGCGAGTGTTTGTCGCTGATATACGGAAGGCTGCCCGCGATCTTGGCTGGAAGCCAAAGATCGGTGTTGAATTGGGTATCCAAAAGCTATTTAAATGGGTAAAAGCCAACCGGGATCTGTTTTAGGTATTCCCTTGATTAGGTTACCAGCCGCGAATTTATTGCTATGAAAATACTAACAGTCCTCACATATTACCGACCCCATACTAGTGGATTAACGATATATGTTGAACGTCTGGCAAAATCCCTTGTAAAGCTGGGTCATGAAGTGACGGTGCTGACTTCCCAATATGATAAAAACCTGCCCCGGGAAGAAATCCGGGATGGTGTCAAGATCGTCCGCGCTCCTGTGATATTTCGGGTTAGCAAGGGTGTGATCATGCCAACTTTTGGCTTGCTTGCCTGGAAACTTGTCTCAAGCCATGACGTAGTCCATTTACATCTACCCCAATTTGACGCCGCCGGTGTCGCTCTACGGGGGCGGATCCTCAAGAAACCAACTTTGATCACCTACCATTGTGACCTACTGCTTCCCAAATCGTTCTTCAACAGGATTATCAATGCAGTAGTGCATTCTATGAATTACTTGGCTGGAATGCTGGCCCACAGGATCGGTGCCTATACAGATGATTTTGCAACTCATTCTCCTTTCTTACAACGCTATAACGATAAGGTGCGGGTAATTCTTCCACCGGTGGTCATGCCTTCAGCGGCTCCGGATACTATCAAGGAATACATCACTAAGACAAATCCCATTGGGAATTCACCAGTTATAGGGATGGCTACCCGGTTTGCTTCGGAAAAGGGGGTAGAGATCCTGATTAACGCCCTGCCAACTGTGATGGAATCTTTCCCGCGAGCTATGGTCCTGTATGCAGGCCAATATCACGATGTGATGGGCGAACATACTTACTATCAGAAATTATTGCCTGGCATCCAGGCATACCAAGAGAAAGGACAATGGGAATTCCTGGGCGTGTTAAAACCAGAAGAGATGACTCTCTTTTATAATTGTCTTGATGTGTTGGTTGTACCCAGTTTAAATTCTACTGAGACATTTGGTCTCGTTCAAATTGAAGCCATGCTCCAGGGTACTCCCACTATTGCTTCAAACCTGCCCGGCGTGAGGGTTCCGCCGAGGTTGACCGGGATGGGAGAAGTAGTACCTATTGGAGACAGTACCGCTTTAGCTGAGGCGATCGTGAAAATAGTGTCGCAGCCAGAAAAATATCAGGGATCACAGGAAGAAATAAGAGATACTTTCGATCCACTGGTAAACGCGGCTGCGTATGAGACGATTTATAAAGAATTGCGTGGAGAGCTGATTTGAAAGATTATCTGACGCCTCATTTAAGAGACCTTCCATATTTCCGGGCCTTGCTGCGAGCGGTGGAGGCTCGTTTTTATGAGAATATCTCCCTGGCGGGACCTGTTCTGGACCTGGGTTGCGGAGATGGTCATTTTGCGAGCCTGGCGTTTCAGGATCCACTGGATATGGGTTTGGATCCCTGGTGGCGGCCGATCCTGGAAGCAAAGACAAGATCATCCTACCAGGATTTAGTGTGCGCAGAGGGTGATAGGATGCCGTATCCGTCAGATTATTTCTCCAGCGCGGTCAGTAATTCGGTTTTAGAGCATATTCCTGACCTGGATCCAGTTATAAGAGAAACTGCCCGGGTGTTAAAACCAGGAGCCCCTTTTATATTTTGTGTGCCGAATCACCGGTTTCTAGATACGTTGTCAGTCAGTAATGGTTTGGATAAGATCAAGTTCCGGGGATTAGCAAATCTTTATCGGAGTTTTTTTAATCGTATCTCGCGGCATTATAATTGTGATTCACACGAAACTTGGAAAAAAAGACTGGAGAAATTCGGCTTTGTGATCGAGGATTCGTGGGATTATTTTCCTCCAGAGGCTTTGCATGTCCTGGAATGGGGTCACTATTTTGGTTTACCATCCTGGGTCTCAAAACTTCTTTTTGACCGCTGGATTTTATCTCCCTCACGCTGGAATCTGTTCCTGACCGACCGCCTGGTTAGGCCGCACTATGATCGTGATCCAAGAAGCCCGGAGGGTGTATATTCGTTTTATATAGCTAAGCGGATTGAATGATCCGAATTATTTTGAGAGCAGGTATATATGCAAGAACCTAGTGTCCTTGATTATGTATTAGAGAAACTTGCATTCTGGCGCAAAGGCAGCCTGGTAATTCCTCCTGCGGAACAGGGGACAGAGCTGGATAAACCAGTCCAATCCGGAAGCAACGTCGAAAGAGGTTACTGGAAAAAATACCAGGTATTCCTCCCTGCTTTATTTGCGATCATTGCCCAAATTTTCGGTGAACCTGAAAGTCGCTCCCCAGCCTTGATGATCTTCTTTTATGCAGCATCCGGTATAGGATTACTGCTGTTGATCTTATTTAAGAATTGGGAGCTGGATACGCTTATTCCAGATGATGGAGAAGCGAATAATTTTTCTGTTCGCTGGATACCGTTTCTGGTTGGTAGCGTTGTATCTATCCTGGCGTTCTTCTTTTTTACCGGCAATTTGTTTAACTTTCTTAATATCTTCATCTGGGGCATTGGTTTTGGTTTGATCTGGTGGTCTCTGCGAATCCCTATAAAATGGCAGGGAAAAATCAAAAATACCTGGCAGAAATTCATGTCTGATGGACTCAGAGTAACTCCCTGGATGATGCTGGTTGCAGCTGTGTTTCTACTGGCTGGGTTTTATAGATTCTACTTGCTGAACCAAGTTCCTCCAGAAATGTTCAGTGATCATGCGGAAAAATTGATAGATGTCACAGATGTTCTTCGGGGAAACACCTTCATCTTCTTCCCTCGAAATACGGGACGTGAAGCTTTCCAGATATATTTGACCGCTGCCATGGCGAAGATCTTTGGCACCGGACTATCATTCCTCAGTCTCAAATTAGGCACATGTCTGGCAGGCCTGTTTTCACTTCCGTTTATCTACTTGCTTGGTAAGGAAATAAAGAATAAAGAAGTTGGCCTTTTAGCTATGTTCTTTGCCGGTATTGCCTATTGGCCCAATGTGATCTCGAGGGTAGCTTTGCGTTTTGCTCTTTATCCGGCCTTCGTGGCACCAACGATCTTTTTCTTGGTCCGGGGTATCAAAAGAAAAAAATGGAATGATTTCCTTTTCGCCGGGCTATTTTTGGGCATAGGCCTTCATGGTTATAGCCCATTCCGAATAGTTCCATTTGCAGTAATCCTGGTCCTGCTGATCTATTTTCTGCATACAAAATCAAAGGATAACCGCCGCCTTGCTGTGATTGCCTTGCTGCTGGTGGGTTTGATTTCATTGGTAGTATTTCTACCTCTGGGCAGGTTCGCGGCAACGAACTATCCGATGTTTTCTTACCGGATGCAAACCAGGATGACGGACGTGGAAACCGCTGTGCCTGGTTCAGTCCTGGGTATATTCCTTTCAAATTCATGGAAAGCGTTGATCATGTTCCAGTGGGATAACGGCCAGATCTGGGTTCATTCTGTCCCCGGCAGGCCGGCACTGGGTGTGGTTTCAGCGGCGATGTTGAGTCTGGGTGTGATCCTGTTGGTGTTCCGCTATATAAAGAAACGGCACTGGATGGACTTGGCTTTGCTGTTGTTGGTCCCGCTATTAATGCTGCCTTCTATCCTATCAATAGCCTTTCCTGCTGAGAATCCTTCCCTGAATCGCACGGGTGGAGCAATTATCCCTGTTTTTATCATCATTGCCATTGCGGTGGAGAATCTTATTATCAATCTTAAGGCCAATATTCCCGGGAGGGCGGGGAAGTGGGTTTCAACAGGTATCATTCTGGTTCTGGCTGGTTTCAGTATGCAAACCAATGCCCGGCTGGTGTTTGTGGATTATTATCAGCAATTCAAGTCCAAAGCCTGGAATACTTCTGAGATCGGGGCAGTGATTGAAGAGTTCGCTGACACGATTGGTAATGTGGACCACGCCTGGGTGGTGCCTTACCCTCATTGGGTAGACACACGCCTGGTGGGGATCAATGCCATTGATCAGGTTCGGGATTTTGCTCTCTGGCAGATAGATATCCCGGGTACCGAGATGGCAGCTGCTCCTAAACTGTATATTTTCAAACCCGACGATGAGGATACTTACCAGATCCTACGAGACTTATACCCTGATGGTATAAGTGAGAGGTATGAATCCGAAGTTGAAGGTCGTGATTTCATGCTTTATTATGTGTTGCAGTAAAACTGTGGCAGCAAATTTATGGATATAAATACAAAATCTGATCTGAAGCGCTGGCTGACTGCCGTCCTGTTGATTCTTTTACTGGCAGCTGGGGCATACCTGCGTTTTATTGGCCTCGACTGGGATATTGAGCAACATCTACATCCAGATGAACGGTTCTTAACCATGGTGGAATCCAGTTTGATTCCAGTAGATTCAGCGTCCGGATTTTTTGATACTGCACAGTCGACTTTAAACCCTAATAACCAGGGACACAGTTTTTTTGTTTACGGAACGCTGCCAATATTCATGGTCAGATATGTAGCGGAACTGGTTGGTTCAGCTGGATACGGCAGTGTATACCTGGTTGGTCGGGCTATGTCTGCGGTTATGGATTTATTGTCAGTAGTGCTGGTGTTCTTCATTGGAACGCGTCTTTATAACAGGCGAGTTGGGATCCTGGGAGCTGCTTTTTCCGCTTTTGCGGTCCTCCAGATCCAACAGTCCCATTTTTTTACAGTTGATACTTTTACGACTTTTTTCACCCTGCTGGCAGTATATTTTTCGGTTGAGGTGATCACCACCAAGAATGAACGTATTGATCTGATCTCTTATTTACTGTTCGGGGTGGCCCTGGGAATGGCGGTTGCTTCAAAAATCAATGCAGCCCCTGTCGCGATTGCCTTACCGCTCGCTGCGCTGGTTTACTGGCTTGGGTTAGACGATGAGAAAAAAGACCAGCAGATGCCCAAGATATTATTCTTCCTTGTTCTGGCGGCATTGACCAGTTTGGTGACTTTCAGGATCTGTCAACCTTATGCATTTAATGGCCCGGGCTTCTTTAATGTGGGATTAAATGAAACCTGGGTTTCAGGGTTGAGATCACTCAGGGCTCAAACAACTGGTGATGTTGACTATCCACCAGCATTGCAGTGGGCCAGGCGCCCGATCTGGTTCTCCCTCCAGAATATGGTGGTTTGGGGGTTGGGAATTCCACTAGGCCTGCTGGCCTGGTCTGGATTTGCCTGGATGGGATGGAAGATCTTTTTCAAGAGAGCCTGGAACCCCCATCTGGTTTTGTGGGTCTGGACAGGTTTGTATTTTGCCTGGCAGTCCTGGCAGTGGAACAGCACCATGCGCTACCAGCTTCCAATCTATCCCTTGTTGGCAATTTTTGCAGCCTGGATCCTGGTCGAGGCTTGGGAAACCCTCAAGGAAGGGGAGTTAAAGGTAGGCCGCTGGAACCCTTCTCGCGGTTTGATGAGGTCATTTGTCCTGATCATCGGGATGTTTTCCCTGTTATTCACTGCGGGATGGGCGTTTGCCTTTTCCCGGATCTATACTAGTCCCCAGCCCCGAGTGGCTGCAACGCGCTGGATCTTTGAGAATATACCAGGTGCTGCAACATTGGTTGTGGAGGACGAGGGTGAAAGCCATCAACAGCTGCTCTCTTATCCGGAAGGATTGATCATTCAGGGCGATTCCAGCTGGCTGACCAGTTTTGACTCAAAATTTAACGGCCAGGTATCCTCTCTGTATTTACCGCATGTTATAAACCAAAATCCTTCTGTTACCCCGCTGACCATAAAGGTCACAATAAACGATTCCTCCGGACAGACTCTGACAGAAGAAACAAGCCTATTCACATTCCAGGAAGGTTCTTCATCTGGGTCAATTTCCTTTTCTGATCCGGTTTTCGTCAAAGCTGGTGATGTGTATCAGATCCAATTATCAGTTACGGATCCGGTTGGAGCGATTAGCATTCAGGGAACAGGGATTGCCAACGAGAGTTCCTGGGATGACGGGATTCCACTCCGGATGGAAGGATATGACCCCTTTGGAGGTATCTATCGGGGCGGGTTGAATTTTGAATTGTACTGGGATGACAATCCGGAAAAACTAGATCGTTTTCTTTTTACGCTTAACCAGTCAGACTATTTAATGATTACTTCCAGCCGGCAGTGGGCTACTACCACTCGGGTTCCGGAAAGATACCCGCTGACAACGGAATATTATCGCCAGCTGATGGGGTGTCCGGTTAATATCAGTATTGAGAATTGCTATAACCGGGCCCGACCTGGTGATTTTGTAGGATCTCTGGGATTCGAGCTTATCAAAACCTTCCAGAATAATCCCACTATTGGTCCGATCGAGATCAATGACCAGCCGGCAGAAGAAGCCTTTACTGTTTACGATCATCCCAAGGTTTTCATCTTCCAGAAAACAGATGATTTTTCACTAAGTGGAGCAGCTAATATTCTGTCAGCAGTCGATCTCAGCAAAGTGATCCATATCACCCCTAAACAAGCTGATAACCATCCGGGAAACTTGCTACTACCGCTTGATCGTCTGGCTCAGCAGCGGGAAGGTGGAACCTGGAGCGATTTCTTTGATTTTGATTCCATCCAGAATAAGTATCAGATAGTGGGAGTGGTTTTTTGGTATGCAGCGGTATTCCTGATCGGGTTGCTGGTATACCCACTTATGCGGTTGGTTTTACCCGGATTAACTGATAAAGGGTATCCGCTGGCCCGCACTTTTGGGCTCTTGCTGCTCTCTTATCTGGTCTGGTTGGCCGGGTCTGCTGGTATTCCATTTCTGAGGAGCACCATTCTGGGAGTGGTTTTCTTGCTGGCCTGTGCTGGCCTGTACGCGGGTTACTGTCAGCGAGAAGATCTGTTGACAGAATGGAAAGAGGCCAAGCGATATTACCTGACCATCGAGGTCATTGCTCTGGCACTATTCGTGATCGCCATCCTGATCCGTTATGGAAATCCTGACCTATGGCATCCCTGGAAAGGCGGCGAAAGGCCAATGGATTTCTCTTATTTCAATGCGGTTTTAAAAAGTACTACCTTCCCGCCTTATGATCCTTGGTTTTCGGGTGGGTATATCAATTATTATTATTTCGGATTTGTGTTTGTTGGAGTTCTGACCAAACTGTTGGGCATCGTGCCCTCATTTGCATATAATCTGATCCTTCCCACTATTTTCATGACCCTTGGCCTGGGAGCTTTTTCTATTGCCTGGAATTTGTTGAATGGGAACACCGCTGAACATCATCTCCGGGATTACCCTTATCTTGCCGGCGGCTCAAGTGTTTTGGGCCTGGCGATTTTTGGTAACTTGGGAGTGATTCAGATGATGTTAAGGGGGCTGCAGCGGCTGGCATCTGCTGGTGTGAATGTAGTGGACGGCAATTTCTTCCAGCGTTTTAAATGGACCCTGATGGGATTCGTCCAGTTTATAAATATACCAACACTACATTACAGATTAGATGAATGGTATTGGAATCCAAGTCGGGTGATTGGCGGTGAACATGGCGGACCGATCACGGAGTTCCCCTTTTTCACATTCCTCTACGGGGATCCCCACGCCCACTTCATTTCATTGCCTTTGACTGTTTTGGCATTTGCCTGGGTTTTGTCGGTCATTAAATCAACCAGCCAGAATAGTAAAAATAAATATAACTTTGGGAATATGATCGGAGTAACGCTGTTTGGTGGATTAGCTGTTGGTGTGCTGCGCCCGACAAATACCTGGGATTTTTATCCCTACCTGGCTTTAGGTGCGGCTGCCTTGATCTATGCCTGGTGGAAGGAAAGTAAAGAGCAAGGGTACAACTGGTTCCAACCGGCACTGCGGTTACTTCTGTTCCTAGTTTTTGCTTTCATCACCTTCCAACCCTATGCAAATTGGTATGGAGAAGGATATACCAGCATCAAACCCTGGTTCGGGTCCCACACCCCGCTCGGTGAATATCTAACTCATTGGGGATTCTTCCTTTTGATCCTTATCAGCTGGATGTTTGTGGAAACTGTGGACTGGATGGCGAAAACGCCAGTTTCGGCGCTTAGAAAATTAAGGAAATACCGGGAGCTGATCATCGCCGGTCTGTTAATCATGATGGTGATCGTAGTCAGCTTTGGAGTAACCCTGGAGAATGACTTTTCTGTGGGTGGGTTCACGCTAATAGGCGGTGGAGTCCATATCATCTGGTTTGTACTGCCGGTTATGGCCTGGGCTCTGGTTTTGATATTACGGCCCGGCCTAAGTCTGATGAAAGGTGTTGTTTTATTCCTGATCGGTACAAGTTTGGCGATCACATTGATGGTTGAGCTCGTTTATGTAGAAGGTGATATTGGCAGGATGAACACGGTGTTTAAATTTTACCTGCAGGCATGGACCTTGATGGCTGTTAGCGCAGCAGCAGCGCTTTGTTGGATGATTCCCATGGCAAAAAAATGGAATTCGCCAATCCGGATTACGTGGCGTGTTCTCTTTTTTATTTTACTGAGCGGTGCCGCCCTCTACCCGATATTGGGTGGTGTGGCAAAAATTAAAGACCGGATGGTAGCAGATGCACCCCATACGTTGGATGGCATGGAATTCATTAAGTATGCCACTTATCACGATCTTGATACAGCCATGGAACTATCCCAGGATTATGACGCGATCCGTTGGGTGCAGGATAACATTAAGGGTTCGCCTGTTATAGTGGAAGCTAACCAGGTTGAATACCACTGGGCCACAAGGTACACTGTATATACAGGACTGCCGGGAGTTGTCGGATGGAATTGGCACCAGCGCCAACAGCGGACAATAACACCCCATGACTGGGTCTTTTCTCGGGTGGAGGATGTTAATGTATTTTACGATACTTCTGATTTGACCGCTGCCGGGGAGTTCCTTGAGAAGTATCAAGTGAGTTATATTATTGTTGGCCAGCTGGAGCGGGCAAAATATCTTCCAGATGGCATCAATAAGTTTGAACAAGGCCTTGGCACTCTCTGGCAGGTAGTCTATCAGAGCCAGGAAACTACCATCTATCAAACGATCTCTGTTGCGGATTAGGAAATATTATGCTTGATTTTATTGCCTGGTATGTGCTTGTCACTGCTCTGGGTTGGATTGTTTTTCCCCTGCTATTTCATGTGCTATCTGATATCCCGGACCGCGGTTTTACCTTCTCAAAAATATTTAGTTTGCTGCTCTGGGGTTATTTGTACTGGATTCTGGGACGACTTGGATTTACAGCTAATAATATGGCTGGGCTGGTCTTTACTTTGCTCCTGGTTGTAGGATTAAGTCTGATGGTTCTTCGTAAAAAAGGGATTTCAGACTTTCGTGACTGGGTTCGATCAAGCTGGCGTTTGATCCTAACCACTGAGCTCCTCTTTCTTGCGGCATTTGCGGGATGGGCTCTGATCCGGTCATTGAATCCTGAGATACTGGGGACAGAAAAACCGATGGAACTGGCTTTTATCAATGCTATTTTGCACTCTGAAACCCTGCCTCCCAACGATCCCTGGTTGTCTGGTTATGCGATTTCTTATTATTACTTTGGCTATGTGCTGGTTGCCATGCTGGCCAAGTTTGCCGGCACACTCGGCAGTATTGCCTTCAACCTGGGTGTGTCACTGACCTTTGCGCTGGCTGCAGTGGGATCCTTCGGGGTTTTATTCAACTTGCTGGCATTGCGGACAGGAAAAAGAACCTCTCAGCTGCTGCCAGCTTTATTAGGGCCATTTTTCACCTTGATCCTCAGCAACTGGGAAGGTTTTCTGCACTATCTGCACTCTAGAGGATTTTTTTGGAGCGGATTGCCTGACCAGCCCAGTTCAGCTTTCTGGAAATGGTTGAAAATCCAGAACCTGGTAAATCCTCCCACGGGAGACTCGTTTGGTCATTGGTGGTGGTGGCGTGCTTCCCGGGTAATTCAAGATTATGATTTTTCGGGTTTTGGCAGAGAAGTTATCAGTGAGTTCCCATTTTTTTCATTCTTGCTATCAGACCTTCATCCCCACGTATTATCAATTCCTTATGTTTTCCTGATCCTGGGATTCGGCCTTGCGCTTTATCTACGCCCGAGAGGTAAATCGTTCCGGTGGATCACGCTGGTACCTATTGAAATTCCCCTGCTTTTTTTCCTGATCTTGGCCTGGCTGGCAGGGGGGATGGCTTTTTTGAATACATGGAATTTTCCTGTGTATGTTGGCATACTGGCTGGTCTTTATGCATTGCGCAACCAGCGGGAGCGGGCAATTTGGCAGACACTTGATATAGTCAAAGATTTCCTGTTCTTCGGTGCGACATTGGGTTTGACCGGTGGATTGATGTATCTGCCCTGGTATTTTGGGTTTGCTTCCCAGGCCGGGGGCCTCATTCCAAATGTTTTATTTATCACGAAAGGAAACCAATTCTGGGTTATGTTTGGTCCTTTGCTGGTGCCAATATTTGCCTGGTTGATCACAGCCTGGAAAAAACAGGAACCCGTCGGAAATCCAATTTCCGGCCTTTCGATTACAACAATTCTGGTTTTAGGTTTATTCTCTCTGATGATGCTTATGGTTGGATCAATGACCTGGTTCCCTCTTCAGAGAAATGGCACCGAAGCGCTGCCGCATTTTTTGAGTTTAGTGGGTGCTCTGGACCTGAAACAGGCTGTTCTGGAGGGATTGAGGCGAAGAATCAGGTGGCCAGGAACCCTGCTTACATTGATCGCACTTTCAATATTAGCCTGGGGACTGGTCTTTTATAAAAGGTCCGGGAAGAAAATTGAGAAGCATTTAGCTGGAAGTTCTGCCAACGTATTTGTTTTGATTTTAATAGTCGCTGGCGGTGCGCTGGTCCTATTCCCGGAATTCATTTATCTTCTGGATCTTTTTGGTTATCGAATCAATACAATATTCAAGTTCTATTACCAGGTGTGGTTATTATGGAGTATTGCCGCAGCTTATGGTACGGTGAGGTTAATTCAATCCCTGAAAACACCCTGGCGGCACTTGATATTTAGTGGGTTGGCCTTGTCTATCCTGATGGGAATGTTTTATCCGGTGCTCGGATTACAATCCAAGACCAATAACTTCACCAGAGCGGCTGGTTTATCTTTGGATGGAGCCTATCTATATCCGGAGTCCGATTATGATGCTGTCGAATGGCTAAGGAATCAGCCTCCTGGGGTCATTGCCGAAGCGGCTGGCGAAAGTTATAAACCTTCTTATTCCAGATTGGCTACCTATACCGGAAATAATACGATTTTAGGTTGGGATTTCCACGAGGTCCAGTGGCGTGGAAATGCCGAATTGGTCAACCCGCGGAAAGAAGACCTGGCCACGCTCTACTGTACCCATCAATGGGACGTTGCCAAAAGTATACTGGATAAATATAACGTTCTTTACCTGGCGATTGGTGATGTGGAATATACAAAATATGGTGTTGGAACCGAAAATTGCCCCAACGGGTTGAACGCTGACAAGTTCTTTATGAATCTCCAGCCTGTATATCAAAATGAGCGGCTGACGATCTTCCTGGTATCACCAGCCCCTGCTAATTAAAGTCAAGTTTTGGAACACTAGATCGAATCATAACTGGATTGGACAGCATGAATAAAGACACCCGGATTACAAGAGAAAAATTCGTTTATATTTTGATCTTTTTGACAGCCTTGCTGTTGCGGTTGATCCTGCTGGGTAGGTCACCCCTGGTAGATTCTGAAGCAGCCTGGGCGTTTCAAGCCTGGCAGATCCACCTGGGCGAGCAACTCTCTGTAGGTTCCCAGGTTGGTTATCTTTCCTTTACAGAGATCCTGTTTTCATTTTTTGGCGGGAGTGATTTCCTTGCCCGCTTATGGCCAGCTTTCGTTGGTAGTCTGATCGTCTGGGTGCCTTACCAGATGAGAAAGAACCTTAAAGAGATTCCTGCCCTATTGCTGGCTGTTGGATTGGCTTTTGACCCCGCTTTGGTGTCTGTCTCCCGGATTGCGGCCGGGCCGATACCTGCCCTGATCTTTTTGTTATTATCGGCAGCAGCGTTCTATAGAGGAAAGTGGAGTTGGCTGGCAATCACCCTCGGGTTGGGATTAATTTCGGGCCCCGCCTTCTGGTTGGGGTTCCTGCTTTTGATTTCCACAGGATTTGTGAGCAGTTTGCTTGGTATTTCCGATCTCCGTCAATTCATTCAAAATCGTATGTCGCTGCTCCAGGATAAAAAAGGCAAGTTGTCGAACCTTCTGGACACTTTCACGATACCGTTGATCATTTTTGTTTTGATCAGCTCTTTTTTCCTGCGGAATATCCAGGGATTAAGCGCCTGGACGGGTGCGCTGCCTGAATTTATCACTGGTTTGATCCAATTCGATGGGTTTCAAGCCCTGGGCCTATTAATCAATCTGGTTGTAAGTAATCCGTTAATTCTGGTATTCGGAATTGCGGGATTTATTTCATCCTGGCGAAAAAATGATCAGGTTGGAAAGGTTACCTCGATCTGGTTTGGATTATCCCTGCTGTTACTACTCCTCATTCCTGGCCGGCAAGCAGTTGATCTGGTCTGGTTGGTATTTCCACTTTGGGTTGCCGCTGCCAGAGAATTATTTAGAATTTATAACTCAACTAATAATTCCTGGCCTATATTTGGTCTCACTGCGTTGGTTAGTGTTTTGTTTGTTCTGAACTGGCTGACTTTTACGGGAATGGTGTTTCAGATAGGTAATTCACAGGCAGTGTTGCTGCAGATTGGCCTCTTGCTGGCGTCAATATTGCTAGTTTTGATAGCTTCGGCTATGGTTTCAGGGGGGTACACCATTCGTCTCTGGTTGATGACTGCAGAAGAATGGCATCCTTCATTGAAGGGTTTATCCCTCGGTGTTGCCGGGATGTTGATCCTTTACGTGTTATCTGCATTGGTCCAGGGAGGGTATCTTCGACAGGGTGATCCCCGATCATTATGGTCCGATGGGTCCGGAGCGGGTCAAATCAAACTGCTGCAGGATTCAATTTACGATGCCAGTATCACCCAAACTGGGCGAGGAGATGCCATCCAGGGTGTGGTAGTCGGTTCCTGGGATACACTTCATTGGGCGCTGCGCGAACTTGAAGGTATCGAATACCAGGAATCATTTGACTCGGAAAAATTACCGTCACTGATCATCACTTCTGAGTTAGATCATTTCCTGGTTAATCAGGAAATGTATCGTGGGCAGGATTTTGTTCTGGAAACCAGGCCGGGTTGGGAGGGAATCATTCCTACAGATTGGAGAAGCTGGATTGCATTCCGATCCGGACCAGTGGAAAAAGAGGATATAATCCTCTGGATTCGAAATGATATATATTCAGGTTATTAGAGATCAACCCGGAATAATTAGTAAAATAGATAGGTATAAATTCGAAGATTATGAAATATCCAAATATCATTGCCATTGATGGTCCAGCCGCTTCAGGGAAAACCACCATTGCCAATCAATTGGCAGAGAAGTGGGGTTATCTTTTTTTTGATACCGGTGTAATGTACCGGGCTGTTACCTGGATGGCCTTGCATAAAAAAATATCAACCAAAGATGAAGCACTGGTTACCGATCTGGCGGAAATAATTAAAATCGATGTCGCCCCTCCCTCCCAGAATGATGGAAGGGAATATGATGTCATAGCTGATGGGATCGATGTCACCTGGAAAATCAGAAAGAAAAAAGTGGACTCACGAGTTTCGCGAGTGTCTGCCTACCCAGGTGTAAGGAAAGCGCTTACTAAACAACAACGCCGGATCGGGATGGTTGGAAAAGTGATTATGGTAGGAAGGGACATTGGTACCGTGGTCTTGCCAGAGGCTGATATAAAGATATACCTTGACGCATCTGTTGAAGAGCGGGCCACTCGTAGGTATAAACAGCGAGCAGATCGGGGAGAAAATGTCGATTTATCAAAAATCCTAAAAAAACTAGAGAAACGGGATAGGATCGATTCAACAAGAGAAGTTGCCCCGTTACGAGCGGCCGAGGATGCGATTTTAATAAATACAAACGACTTGAGTGTAAACCAGGTTGTTTCCAGGATCGAGAAAATTGCTCTGGAAGCGATGAAGGAATAAGATGGAAGATCGATATCTCGTACCTTTTTGGACCAAGATCAATCGGAGATTTCTACGGGTATTTTTCAGGACCTTTTTCCATGTGCTTGGAAAAGTTGAGTTATACGGTATGGAGAATATCCCCAACCATAGTAAATATGTCGCGATATTCAACCATGTATCACTAGTTGAGGTCCCTTTTATCGCTGCGTTTTGGCCAACGATCCTGGAGATCATTGGGGCAGCAGCGGTCTGGGACCGTCCTGGCGTATCCATTGTTGTGAAAATGTGGTCAGGTGTACGTGTGAAAAGGACCGAATTCGACCGAGATGTATTTAAGCAGGTAATTCAGGTCTTTGAAGCTGATCGTCCATTAATGATCTCTCCGGAAGGTGGGAGATCCCATACGCCCGGGTTAAGGCGCGGGAAACCAGGAGTTGCCTATATTATCGATCAGGTCGATGTTGAGGTCCTCCCCGTGGCAGTTGTAGGAAACACGATGGATTTCATCAAAAAAGGGTTTAGAGGAAAACGTCCTCTAATTCAACTGATCGTCGGAGAACCTTTTAAATTGCCATCTCTGGACGGGCGAGGTGAGACCCGACGCCTTATGCGCCAGCAAAATACTGATTACAGTATGGCGCGATTGGCAGCCCTGCTGCCAGAATCTTATCGCGGAATGTATGCTGAATATGAAAAAATCCTGGACGGAGAGCCGGTTGTTTTCCCAGAATCTGAGGATTGAAATATTCACCTTCCAGAAAACTTAGGGGGAAAATTGAGAGATGAACCATGCTATAATCGAGTATGGATTTCAACCAGCTGCGACCGATACAATCCGGGAACTAATGCCCTTCATTCTTACCCTATTTAACGCACCCGCATATATAATCTGGCCTTCAAATCGGCTGGGTATTTCAGCGTTAATAGTGATGTCGGCGGGACTGGTGTACGGGAATTGGCATTGGCGCAGATATCAACGGGAAATGAAAGAACAGCAGTGGTTCCTGTTCGGCATCTTAATGACACTGGCACCCATCACCGCCCTATTGCTGGGAGTGCGCTTGCCGGAATGGGGGGCAATACCGCTTCCGAATATGTCACTGGAACCGACTGGCGGAGCATTAATGATCATGGCTGCCATCCCGGCACTGATTGCCGGCTGGATACTGGGCCCGACAAGTGCCTCGGTGGTTGGATTGATCTCTGGAATTTGCTTGGCATACTGGGATACGCATTCACCCTTTACTATCGTTGAGTTCACCTTTTTTGCAATGCTGGTATCGGTTGCCATCCGCCAGCGATATAGGACTGCAATATTCAGTATCCTAAGACGCCCTTTTCTGGCTGGTTTGTTAATTGCTGTCGTCCATTCCCTGGTTAATATATCAGGAGCCTTTTTTTGGGCTTCAGGATCTATCGTAGAAAATCTTGACTTTGCAATCTCAAACGCCCGTACAGGTGTAGTGGCAGTGGCGGCCTGTTTTGCCATTGCCGGGTTGATCATGGAATTTGCATTGGTGGCTTTCCCCCGGGCGGATGGGATCAAAGCTAAATTAATACCTTCTCCATCTGAAAGCAGTATAAAAATTCGTTTCCTTCAGTATGTGGTTTCCTTAACTTTGGTCTTGGTATTGGTTCTTCTGCTCGTGAACTGGTTTGTAGCCGGAAGATCGGCAGAGAAGATGGTTCAATCCCAGTTGGAAAATATTGCCAGGACAACTACAAATAAGATCCCATTTTTCTTCAATACCGGACAGAGCTTGATCAGTCAATATGCCTCTGATCTTTCGGGAGATTTTGCTGCTCCAGAGGATCTGGATGAAGTGCTGCGGAAAAGTTTCCGGGCTATTCCATTCTTCTCTCAATTTTATATTTTTGATGCCAATACCGAAATGATCAGTGCTTACCCTGATCAGACCATCGAAGATATGACCTTTTCTCCAGAGTTTCAGGTCGGGTTAGGGTCGGCATTAAATGGTGTCCCAGTTCAGGTTTATGTTTCTCCACCATCTGGTATTGGGAATAAAACAATAATAACCTTTATGGGAAGCATCTCCGCACCAGAGGGAGAGACTTCCGGGGTGCTGGTTGGATTGGTTGACCTGGAATCAAATCCCTTTACGCAACCAATTCTCAGCGATCTGAAAGGCATAAACGAATTGGGTGGGGTGGGGTATTTGCTGGATGAACAGGGCAGGGTTTTGTATTCTTCGGAAGAGAATCTCTTCGGGGTTTTCTTCCCGAGTTTTGATCTGCGCCATGAAGAGGTGTTCTCAAAACAGACCACTGCTGATGGTATTCGCCAGCTTGTGTATATCAGATCAGCTCTAGGGCGGCCCTGGACAGTGATGTTGACTATGCCTGCAGTTAAAGCACAACAGTTGGCTCTGGATCTCGCGGCGCCTTTATCAGGTGTTGTACTATTAATCGCTCTGATCACAATGGCTGTGATGTATTTCGGATTGTCCTCGGTGGCTGACTCACTTCATGTTCTCACAGAAGAAGCTGACCGGATCACTAAGGGGGAGCTCGATCATCCCTTGCGGATGACCCCTCGTGTAGATGAGGTCGGACAATTGAGGCGGGCTTTTGAAAAGATGCGCCGGAGTTTGAAGAACCGGATGGTTGAACTGAATCGTTTGCTTACGGTCAGTCAGGGTGTGGCTTCTTCCCTAGAGATGGGAGATGCAGTAGATACGATCCTATCCTCTGCTCTTGAGATCGGGGCCAGTTCAGCCCGGATCGTTCTGGATGCGGATGTCCTTCCGGAAGGATTATCAGAAAGCACTGAAATGACCAGCATCGGACAGGGAGAAGATACTGAGGCGTTTGCTTATCTGGATTCCCAGATCCTGGAATTGGCCCGGAATCGGTCCCCTGTGATGTTATCTAATCCAGCCCGGATGCCGCTTTTGGATATTGAAGATGATGATTCTCTACCTGGAGCTATCCTGATTGTTGCCCTTCAACATGAACAGGGATATTATGGCGCCATTTGGTTGGCATATCTTGAACCTCACACTTTTATAGACAGTGAAGTTCGTTATATTGTTACCCTGGCAGGACAAGCCGCTCTGGCAGCCACGAATTCTTCGCTTTTTGGAAAAGCCGAAATTGGCAGGAAACGTCTGGCTGCAATTCTTGCATCCACACCAGACCCTATCCTGGTTCTTGATCACCAGGATAAGCTTCTACTGACAAATCCGGTTGCTGCTGAACTGCTGGGAATCGAACACGATTTTGGAATTGGGGAATCCATTAAAGGGATCACTGATCAGCAGGAACTGATCGAGCTGCTGGATGGAGCTCCAGGCGGGAGATCATCCAAAGAGGTAAAGCTGAAGGACGGCCGGATATTCCTGGCGACTGCTTCCCCTGTGATCTCAGGCGAACATCAATTGGGTCGTGTTTGTGTGCTGCGGGATATATCTCAGCTTAAGGAAATGGATGAATTGAAATCCGATTTTGTTGCCACCGTCAGCCATGACCTGCGCTCTCCGTTGACTTTGATGCGGGGTTACGCCACTATGTTAGAAATGGTGGGCGAACTGAATGACCAGCAGCAAAATTATGTCCACAAGATCATTACAGGTGTCGAGAGCATGTCCCACTTGGTTCAGAACCTGCTTGACCTGGGCCGGATTGAGGCTGAAGTGGGATTGAAGCTTGATATGATCTCCGCTCCGGATATTGTCTCCGAAGTAGCGGACTCATTCAGTATCAGGGCTTCCCAGAAGAAGATCAAATTGCATGTATCACCCCCAAACCAGACGATTCCGTTTATCTCGGCTGATAAAGCTTTGCTTCAACAGGCCTTAAGGAACCTTGTAGATAATGCGATCAATTTCAATCAACAAGGCGGCAACGTCTGGATCCGATATAAAATGGAAGAAGGGAAGATCATATTTGAGGTTGAGGATAACGGAATCGGCATATCCCCAGTGGACCAACAGCGGTTATTTGAGAAATTCTACCGGGTCGAAAACCGAGAAAAGGATAAACAAGGTGGAACAGGGCTGGGATTGGCAATTGTCAAGTCCATCGCTGAAAGGCACGGGGGTGACGCCTGGATAAAAAGCGAACTCGGAACAGGTAGTACTTTTTTATTGGCAATTCCAATTCGCCAACCAGAAAAGAAGCACAAACCATAATATTTATGGAAAGAAGGTCTGTATTGTGGTAGACTGATGCTGCAGTGATCGACTGGGGGAATTTTGAGTAGAATGAGTTGGGTAGTAAAACCCCTGAATCCAAGCAAGTCCTCTTGACTGAGCCCCCATCAACCTGTATAATAGCTAGTTGCATGTTAAATATCAATCCCCTCACATGATGCGAGCGCTAAAGAGCGTCCTCTTTTGCGCTTGTTTTTGTGCGTGCTGGTACTTAAACATCTATTCTGACTGGCGGTGCCGTTTTTTGGACACAAACAGAGCTCACAATTTATTATCTTGAAAGTGTCGTCTGACTGATCGCTCAATGGGGTTTTCAGTCAGGGATAAGTGTGATTGTTGTGGGAAACAGATAAGTGATTTTATAGGTGAGGGTTGTAGCGTTAAGCGGTTGAGAGCGCGATCATACAGGAGGTTTTCGAGTGAAAAGTAAGGGGATACAAAAACTTCGAATTGGGATAGCTTCACCAGAAATCATCCGCAGTTGGTCATACGGTGAAGTCCTGGAACCAGAAACCATCAACTACCGACGCTTGCGCCCGGAAAAAGATGGTCTTTTCTGTGAAGCGATCTTTGGTCCTACCAGGGACTACCAATGTCATTGTGGAAAATACAAGAATATTCGATATAAAGGCATCGTTTGTGATAAATGCGGTGTTGAAGTTACACGTTCTGCGGTACGTCGAGAGCGCATGGGGCATATCGAACTTGCTGCCCCGGTCGCACATCTCTGGTTTTCCCGCCGGATTCCTTCAATCCTGGGGCGTTTGCTTGATATGTCGCGCCGTGACCTGGATCGGGTTTTGTATTTTGCCCAGTATATTGTTATCTATGTAGATGAAGAAGCCAGGAAGCGAGCGCTGGAACAGCTTGATACCCGCTTCACCTCTGGAGAAGGAGAGGTTGGGGCAGATTTCAGCGAAGGAATCAAAACTAAGGAAATTGAACGGGAAGAACGTCTAAAAGAGCTGGAAGACAAGCAAATTGATGTTGAGGCCCGATATGATGAACAAATAGCGGCAGATCTGGAACCTGTGATCAAGCAGGGTCAGCGTTTGGAAAAGACACTACAGGACAGCGTTGATGAACCTGCAAAAGATGACCTGATCTTCCCAGAGACCGATGTTGTGATCGTCAAGAAAGGAAAAAAGATCAGCACGGCTCATATTGCCAATATTCAAGATGTTGTTAAGAAGCGCTTAACTGAGATTGAAGAAAGTCTTAAGGAAGCCAAGGAAAATGAACTGGAACACATCAAACTGGATGTGGCCAGGGTTCGGGCAGAAACAAATCAGGAGATTACACAGCTTCGAGATAATCTGGGTTTGGCGATCGATTCCGCTCAATCTGAATATAAACGGCTGAGAGATGAACTGTTAAACTTGCAGCCTCTGACCTTCCTCGGTGAAGCAGAGTATCGCGAACTACGGTCGCGCTGGGGGCAGGTCTTCCAGGCTGAAATGGGAGCTGAAGCATTTTATGATATTCTCAAACGCCTAGACCTGGATGCTTTATCCAAGGACCTCTGGAACGAGATCAAAACAACTGGAAGCAAACAAAAACGGAAAAAAGCTATCAAACGCTTGAAGGTTGTGGATGCTTTCCAAAACACAAATAATCAACCCGAGTGGATGATCCTGACTGTATTACCTGTGATCCCTCCTGATCTGCGCCCGATGGTGCAGTTGGATGGTGGTCGTTTTGCCACATCGGATCTAAATGACCTTTACCGCAGAGTGATTAACCGCAACAACCGGCTGAAACGGCTTCTGGAATTGGGCGCGCCGGACGTGATCGTCCGTAATGAAAAACGCATGCTCCAGGAAGCTGTAGACTCACTGATTGATAATTCACAACGAGGAAAAGCACTCTCCCGTAGGGGACGCAGGGAACTAAAATCCTTGAGCGATATGCTGAAAGGCAAGAAAGGACGCTTCCGCAGGAACTTGCTAGGTAAACGCGTAGATTATTCCGGTCGTTCTGTGATCGTGTCCGGTCCCAAGTTGAAGATGTCTCAGTGTGGTCTCCCCAAGAAAATGGCTCTTGAGTTGTTCCGACCCTTTGTGATCTCTATTCTTGAAAAACGAGGTTTCGCGACCAACGTCAAAGGTGCCAAACGATTAATTGAACGGAACCGCCCAGAAGTTTGGGAAGCATTGGAAGAGGCCGTTAAGAGCCGTCCTGTCCTTCTCAACCGTGCTCCGACTTTGCACCGTCTGGGTATTCAGGCCTTTGAGGTCGAGTTAATCGAAGGCAGCGCAATTCAGCTGCATCCTCTGGTATGCCCCGCATTCAATGCAGACTTTGACGGTGACCAGATGGCAGTCCATGTGCCGCTTTCACAGAAAGCAGTGACGGAAGCCCGTGAGCTGATGCTTTCTACTAAAAATCTGCTAAAACCGGCCAATGGTGAGCCGATTATCGCTCCTTCTAAAGATATGGTTCTGGGTGTTTTCTTCCTGACCAGGGAAGATGAACGTCCTTATCCTGGAGATGGTCGAATATTCTCAACCAAGATCGAAGTTGAGATGGCGTACCAGCTCGACCAGGTAAAAATCCCGACTAAGATAAAACTCCTGGCTGAAACCTGGTATGACGAAGATGGAGAACGGATGAATGCCCCGGAAGAACGGGTGATCGATACTACCGTTGGTCGGACTATATTTAATCTGGCCCTTCCATATGAAGTCCAGTTCATGAACTGGCCGTTGGTGAAGGGAGATGTAAAAGACCTGATCACAGAAATTTACGAATATTGTGATAATGAAACTACAACCTGGGCAGCTGACAGTATTAAAGACCTGGGATTTGAGTTCGCAACCAAGTCTGGTTACTCGATTGCAGTGGCCGATTTGCAAATTCCACCGGAGAAGGAAGTAATCGTAGCAGATGCTTTTGAAAAGGTTGGTGCAGTAGAACGCAGCTTCCGGCGCGGTTTGCTGACAGCCCAGGAACAGGATGATCGGCTGATCGAAATCTGGCAGAAAACCACGGCAGTTGTTGGTGATGCAGTTAAAGCCAACATGGATCCACATGGAAATATGGCTGTGATGGCCCTTTCCGGAGCAACCAAAGGTGGTTTCGGGCCGGTTTCCCAATTGGCTGGTATGCGTGGTTTGATGGCTGATCCATCTGGTCAGATTATCCCGGTTCCTATCCGATCCAGCTTCCGTGAAGGACTGACTGCGCTCGAGTATTTCATTTCCAGCCATGGTGCCCGGAAAGGTCTGGCAGATACCGCTTTGAGAACTGCTGACGCGGGTTATTTGACCAGGCGGCTGGTGGATGTGTCCCAGGACGCTATCATTAACTCTGAGGACTGCGGGACCGATAATTGCATCATCTTGGAACGATCGGAAGATGTGGCCGGGCAAACCCTGCAGGACAGGGTCTTCAGCCGGGTTCTGGCTGATCATGTTGTAGATCAAGAAACTGGCGAGGTTCTTGTTGAAAAGAATACGATCGTATCTCGAGAAATCGCTCGCAAGATCCAAAAATCCAATGTTGAAAGCGTCAAAGTGTTTTCACCATTTACATGTGCCCTGGAATACGGGTTGTGTGCAAAATGTTATGGCCTTGACCTGGGTCGAGGCGAACCGGTTCAGAAAGGTGCAACGGTTGGTATTGTTGCCGCACAATCCATTGGTGAGCCCGGTACTCAGCTGACGCTGCGGACTTTCCATACTGGTGGTGTGGCTGCTGCGAGTGATATCACAACAGGTTTACCCAGGGTTGAAGAATTGTTTGAAGCCCGCAAAGCGCCAAAGGGTGAAGCTGTATTGACTGAGATCGCTGGCCGAGTCAGCATTGAGAAATCTGACCGCTACAGCGATATGCGAGTGGTACGAGTCACGCACAGTGAAATGATCAGTGACGCCTATGAACTGGAGAAAAGCTGGCGAAAACGCGTCAAAGATGAAGATCAAGTTGAAGAAGGTGATGTGATCGCCTCCCTTGATGCAGATAATAAACTTCTCGCCAGAAATGACGGACGGGTCCGTATTGAAGGTAGAACGATCATAGTTTCTTATGAAATTAACGATGAGAAGTATTACGAGATTCCCAGCAATTCCCGTCTGGCAGTAGAAGATGGGGAGATGGTCGAACCAGCCCAACGCCTGACAGAAGGATCATTGAATACCCATGATATTCTGCGAATTAGTGGGCGTGATGCTTGTCAGAAATATATGCTTAACGAAGTCCAGTCAGTGTATCGCTCTCAGGGACAGAGTATTCACGATAAACACTTTGAGATCGTGATCGCAAAGATGATGTCCCGAGTGAATGTGACTGATTCTGGAGATACGGAAACACTTCCGCGAGAGTTAACCAACCGGATCGGTGTCATGCGGGAGAATGAGGAACTTCTTAAGCAGGGTCGCCAACCGCTGAAATATGATGATGTGCTTTTGGGCATAACCAAGGCTTCATTAAGCACAGATTCATTCCTGGCGGCGGCTTCCTTCCAGCATACAATCAAAATTTTGACCCAGGCTGCAGTAAATGGGGATGAAGATCCCCTTTTCGGTCTGAAAGAAAATGTGATCATAGGGAAATTGATCCCAGCTGGCACTGGTTTCATCCGGGGTCCGTTTACTCCCGAAGACGAAGTGGTTAATGTTGAGGAAGAAAGCGCTGAACTTGAAGGCACAGTTTCGGAAATCGATCTTGATGTGATCAGCGAAGATACAGTTGTAGAAGATCTGGAAAAAGAAGTGGCAGTAGAAGAATAAAAATTCGCCCAATCTAAGATCAAGGATACGGTTTCCGTTCATGAGATCGTATCCTTTTAATTTAAAATGCATCCTCCTTTGGTGTAAGTTAAATAATTGCAAGTCTTTTAATGTTATAATGCTCATCGGCAAAAATCCCTGAATATTATGAATGTGGAAAATTTACGGAATATGAAGCGTGGAGAGTGCACCGGGTTCATCGTATTCCGTGTTGTGTTGTAGTTGGAGGAAAAATGGATTTTGGTTTGATCCGACCAATAGATATTGAAGATGAAATGCAACAGGCATATTTGGATTACGCAATGAGCGTGATCATTTCCCGAGCTTTGCCAGATGCACGGGATGGGTTGAAGCCTGTCCATCGACGAATCCTGTATGCCATGCATGACATGAATATGGGTCCCGATTCTACCTATAAAAAATCAGCCCGCATTGTAGGTGAGGTGTTGGGTAAGTATCATCCACACGGTGACATGGCGGTTTACGAATCGATGGCCCGCATGGCCCAGGACTTTTCTATGCGTTATCCGCTAGTGGATGGTCAGGGGAACTACGGCTCGATTGATGGGGATTCCCCGGCTGCTATGAGATATACGGAAGCGCGTATGGCGCAAACCGCTACATTGATGCTGGATGATCTGGAAAAAAATACGGTAGATTTCAGGCAGAATTTCGATGGAACGCTTAAAGAACCTGGTGTCCTGCCTGCCTCTTTTCCGAACCTGCTGGTAAATGGGGTCACTGGAATAGCAGTTGGAATGTCTACCAGTATTCCACCACATAATCTTGGCGAAGTGGTTGATGCCCTCGACTATATGCTGCAGAACTGGAAGTCAATGGATAAAATTACTGTTGAAGAATTGACAAATTTTATCCAAGGACCGGACTTTCCAACCGGTGGAGTGATAATCGAAGACAAACGCCGCAGCGGATTAAAAAGTGCCTATGGCTCCGGTCGGGGTAAGATCCGGGTCCGGGCAAAGGCCACTGTGGAGGAGATGTCCCGTGGTAAACACAGGATCGTGATCACAGAGATTCCGTATATGACAAAAAAGGTCACTGTTCTGGAACGGATCGCCAAGCTCGTCCGGGATGAAGAGTTGGAGGGCATTGCTGATCTGAGGGATGAGTCCGATCGTGAGGGCATGCGCATTGTGATCGAATTGATGAAATCGGCTCAGCCTGAAGAGGTGCTTGAAGCACTCTTTAAACGGTCAACCCTGGAAAACACTTTCAGTATTATAATTCTTGCCCTGGTTGACGATGAACCAAAATTACTGAACCTGAAAGAAGCATTGCTTGTTTATCTGGAGCACCGGTTAGATGTCGTAAAGCGGCGCAGCCAATTCGATCTTGAGAAAGCTCAAGCACGAGAACATGTTCTGGCAGGTTTAACAAAAGCACTGGACAACCTTGACGCCTTAATAGACACGATCCGAAATTCCCGATCCGCCCAAACTGCAAAAAATAATATTATGCGGGACTTTTCGTTAACAGAAATTCAAGCCCAGGCAATTCTGGATATGCCATTGCGACGCTTGGCCGGGATGGAGCGGAAGAAGATTGAAGATGAATATAAAGCGATCCAGAAGCAAATTAAAGAACTCTCTACGCTATTAAAATCCCCAAAGAAGATGCGGGAACTTATCGGCCATTCACTCCAGGTGATCAAGGAAGAGTTCAATGATCCTCGAAGGACCCAGATCGCTATGGTGGAAGGAGGTTTGGAAGCAGCCCCAATGCAGATTTCTCATCTTACCCCGTCTGAAAATGTATGGGTGATGATCAATCGGGACGGCCTGGTTGCTCGCTCACAAGGAGATGATCCTCCTCGGCCAAGCGGTTGGGATGTGCCCAACTGGTTAGTAAGAGTCAATACCCGGGATACGTTGTTTCTGGTATCCGAACAGGGGGATGCGGCAGCTATTCCTGCCCATTCAGTACCGGAAGCATCCAAACCCAGTCAAGGTACCCATTTTTCGAAACTGACACCGTTTGGCAAAGATGTTAGATTGGGATCTGTCTTTGGACTACCACCCAAAAAGGATCGTGGAGAAAATTGGCATGTGATAACTGTTACTGAACAGAGCATGTTGAAGAAAAGCGAGATCAGTGAACTGCCCGGGCCATCAGCCCAACTTTTCACTCTCGTGAAGGTGAATGAAAAAGATCGTTTGATCTCTATCAGGTTGAGTGATGGCACCAATGATATTTTTCTGGCTACTAACCAGGGCATGGCCATCCGATTTAAGGATGAAGATGTTCGGGTGATGGGGTTGGTAGCTGCCGGAGTTAACGGCATGAAACTGTTGCAGGGAGACCGGATCATTGGCATGGAAACGCTCTCGAAAAAAGGAGAGCTGTATTTCTTGACATCTTCCGGCAGAGCGAAACGAGTCAAAGTGGATGATTTTCCCATTCAAGGAAGATATGGAAAGGGAGTTATCGCCTGGAAGCTACCGGAAAATGTTACCCTGGCCGGTATGACAACCGGAAAAGGAACAATGCGTGTGACTGTTCACCTGGAAAACTTTGCACCAAAATCAACCCGGTTAGATGACGCTTCACTGCAAACCAGGGTCGCTCAGAAAGGCAAAGAGGTTGTAGAAATGCGGGATGATGATCGAGTAACCCTGTTAACGATTCCTTGGGAAATGGTCCGCCCGGTATCAAAAGGGTAACAGATCTGTTGCTAGATTATTTACTGACAGTAAACTCGGAGAAATGATAGGCAATTTTCCCGTCTATCAATCCCAGAGTATCGCTGCCGTTTTGAACATTCCCTACAGAGGAACTGGCAGTCCAACTGATCTGCCTGGTACTTCCTTCACCGCTGGATCCTGCTAGTGTAAAGGTAGCATTCGGTAGGATCTCATTGAATAGAGTATTAAACCAGCTGCTAATGGCTTCTTGACCCTGCACGGTTCTTTCACTGGTTATATGCACTGCATCAGCTCTGTATAGAACCTGGATTTGATCTGTTTTATGGGAGTTAAGTGCATCGATCAATTCATCAGCAATATCTTTAGGTGGCGGAGAGCCGCTGTCCCACTCAAAATCGCGGATGGATCGGAAATATTCTGCTGGAAGGTAATTGTGTAAGTTGCCCCATTCCCAAAAGTTGAAACCCTTCAGTTTTAGATCCTTGGCTTTTTGCATGAACTGTTTGATCTCGGGTATGGTGGGTGTCCATCCATATTCAGTGAACGCCGCTCCAGTAGGGAAGATGGGTGGAGTGTATTTCATGTTCTGAAATTCTGTGATGCTCGCTTTTAATTGGGCGCCTGGATTATTTGCAAACATCCAGTAGACCTGGGGCATATTCAGGTCCACTTTCTTGAGGAATTCATTCCAGGGAAGCTGAGGGTGGTAGGAGGGATATCGATAGGAACTGAGCGCAATAGGGATGTCTGTGACCGAAGCTTTTAGTTGATTCATGAAAGTCGTTGCTGCAGTAAACTTCCCTTTATAGTGGCCCTCTGCGTCCAAGACATATCCATCGACCCCCAATTCGCGGATGCGGCTGATAGCTTTCTGAGCCTCCTGGCCTGGCTGGTCGCCAAACAAATAATGCCATCCCCAAACCTGAATGCCCTCGCTTTTAAGAGCTGCACTCAATGGGGGTACGAGATCGAGATTCTTTTCCCAGTCGTAATTGTAGCTATAAATACCATTTGCGATCTTGATCAGCACATGGCTGTAATTTGCTGCGACGGCTTTTCTGGTTATTTCACTCACGCTGCCATTATGACAGTTCTGGATCTTCCAGATGAACATTCCTTTTCCAGTTAACATAGCACGTCCTCGCTAAGTAAGTCTATTTTGGAAACCTATATGTCTATTTATACTTGTTATCATGCTCCTAAACAGTATCCCAAAAGCTTGTCTAGGGCGAATTCAGGGCTGTATTCAACATATTTCGGATCATTATAAAGTTTGGCAGCAGTACCTGGGCGCCCGATGGGGCGATCCAATCTGTTATCATGCTCTCGGTTATGAAGTACTGATTGATCCGGGATTTATCAGTCAGTTTTGCGGCTGTCGGCGATAATGATATTAATGTTGCCATGTCCAGGTTTGTGGTTACGTTCCTTACGTATGTGTCATAAAGCTGGGGAATCCTGGTTATGGATTCCAATGAGATCAATCGGTCCAGAATACTGTTTAATACCAGCTGTTGCCGATAATTGCGGTCAAAATCATTGGTGGTGATCCGGGAACGGACGAACCAGAGTGCCTCCCTCCCATAAAAATGCTGCCTTCCGGGATAAACACAATGGGTTAGTCCGCCGCCCCATTTGTCATCGCACACAGTTCTTGGAACGTCGACATATATCCCACCTAGGTCATTGACAATATACTCAAAAGTCCACAGATTTACTAAAAGGTAATAATCCGGTTTAAAACCGAAATTATGCAGCATGGTCTCTTGGAAGAGCGGGAAACCCCCATGAGCGAAAGCGGTATTTATCCGTTGATCGGTCCAGCGGGGGATGTAAACATATAAATCTCGCGGGAAGGAAGTTACATTAACTGTTCCTTCTTCCGTATTGATAGTCAGAAGAATGATGGAATCTGTTCTGCCGATCGACCCCTTATATTTCAGATCAGATCCCAGGATCATGATATTGATCTGATGATCGGGTTGTACTATAGGGTCTACACCCATCGTATTGCTAACAGGTACGACATGATCAGGAGTAGGCGTAAGAGTTGGTGTTGGAGTTGGGTAGTTTGTTGGGTAATAGGTAGGAGTCGATTCCAATGGTTGGAAAGCGGTCGCTGTGGGTGTGCCTCCAATGGATGAAACACGCTGGTCCGAAGACGTAGAAAATGGCAATCCGCCCCGCAGTTGGAGGCCAAGGATCACAAGCCCCATCAGAATAAAACCTATTATGAAAAGTAAAGAACGTTTATTCTTAAACATAATCTCATCGATCGGGGTTCATACTCCCAGGTTAAATATTTTCTTTGTATATAACAGCTTAAATAACCATTCTGCCCATATATCGAGTCTGCCAAATCTTTGTCAGACAAGGGAAGAGGATTCTTGCCCGATTTAACTAACATCGTAGGTAGCAAGATTTGTACCAGTCCGATCATTTTCTGAGGGAATTTCTACAGGAACGCCAGCAGCAAACTTACTGTTGTCCCGGAACCTGGTTTGCTCTCCACCCACATACGGCCTCCCTCATTTTCGACTAAATTCTTCGTGACATAGAGGTTGGTCATAACCTGGCTGAGTTTTTCCTGCTGTTGAGTTGTCAGGTTGTCGTTCAGGACATCCGCAACATCGTCCGGATGGTAACCTTCACCCTGATCACTGATCTTGATATGAGCAAAGTGTTGGGAGATATCTTCTTTATAGACCTGGGTTTGGATCTGGATCTCCCCACCGGTATTATTCTCCTCGATGGCATTGGAAACCAGGAAGGAAAATATTTCCTTGAACAGGCCATGGCTCATTTTCAGGAGAGGAGGATTATCCGGCATTTCCAGCGTTGTAACCAGATTCTTCTCCCCGATCTCGCTCTGAACGTCAGTGAGGCAATCTTGAATAGCTGAATTTATATCTGCAGGTCTGATGCTTTCGGGATCCTCTTCTTCTTTGTCCATTTCTGCATTGATGGCAGGGATGGTGGCTTTTATTTCTGTTGATTGAATATCCTGTTCTTTTAACTTTCCGACTTCTTTTTCAATCACACCAATATACTTTTTAAGAGCCTCTGTCGAATCCTTGTCAGCTAAATCAACCAGCATAGAAAGATGTCTTTGGAGGGAATTCCCCTGGCCTGAGGCTTGGTCATATTTTGCACTTAAGTTATCAAAGTCTAAAAGCATGTTCTGGTGCTCTTTATTTAATAACGCAAGATCATCTTTCAAAACACCTTTATCCTGAGAAAGTTGAGTGAGTTTTGAAGAAAGTTCCCGGATAGTGCTCTTCACGCTATCAGATTCGCCATTTTGTGAAACCAGATGATGGCTGAAAGCTGACTCGAATAACTTGCATAGCAAGGTTATATATTTTTGATCGGCTTTGGTCCAAGGTCGATATGAAAAGGGTGAAAAAAGCACAACGCCGATGGTTTTATTAGCGCCTGCCACGTAAACTGGGGATGCTAAGAGGTGCCCTGGCCTGCTCAATTGAAGCATATTGGATAAGTGAGAGAGATCCCTTGAGGTGCTGCTGGCAGGAATATGGAGCATTTTTCCGCGCTGGATGTAATTTGACAGTAAGGGAATGCTTTTACTGTCGAGTGTAATGGCTTGTAGCGGTTCTTCCCGGATCAAATCATAACCGGCAATAATACGGATCTTTCCGTGATCATCCGGAGTGTCTATAATCAATGCCAGATCCGCCAGGATCAGGTACGCGGTGGCTTGGGCGATCTTATACAGGATTCCGACTGAATCATTTTCATCAAATAGACGTTCGACTAGTTCAAGGATGTTGTACTCTACACTAAACTGCTTGCGTTCATGTTCATCCTCTTCCGGGATTTGTTGCAGAGATGGATCTCCAATGGAAAATCGGTCAGATAACAGGAGCAGCAATGGATATGCCACCAGCTGCGTCAAATGCATAGATTCCAGGTTTCCGCTCAATAAGCTCAGAACGGCACCGATGAAAAGGATTAATCCCATGAAAAAACCGTAATGCCATAGATTTGGTTTTCGGATCAAAATCAACCCAGAACCGATTACCAACCCCATTATTGATAGACCCTGCCAGAAGGAAATCGAACCAGTGAGTCCTTCCATTAAGGAAGGCATGATGAAAATTTGTCCAGCAACGAGCAGGATGATCAGGCTGATTGATAACAGAGCTGCCGAATCAATCTCTTTGCTGGGTTCTGGAAAATTCCAAAGCCAAACGATCAGGATAATCCCGATCAGAGAGGCTGCTTGATCCAGGATAAATAGAGTATTTGTAAACTGGGGAGTAGCTTTCCATGAAAAATAAGTGATTATAAACAAGACCAGGCGTAAAAATACCAATCCAAGAACTATCTGGATCATCCGCATACCCTGGGTGAATCTGCCTTTTTGCCACACACGGAAAACCTTAATCAGGGCCGTGGCACAGACCAGAATAATTAGTAATGAATACCCAAGGAATGCTAGGGGTAAGTTGGCTGGATTGGTTCCTGTTTGAAATAGAGTCATATGGCGTACCTGTCTGAATTATAGCATGTGTTCCCCTTTGGGAGTACTTACCTCTCTTCAAGAAATCAGATAATTTCCTTCCAAACGTCAGCCGAGCTTGGAAGGTTGACAAACTGACAAGTCGGGGTAAAATTGCCTCTACAAGAAAAATTGCCGAAGTGGCGGAATAGGCAGACGCGCTACGTTCAGAGCGTAGTGGGATTACTCCCATGTGGGTTCGACTCCCACCTTCGGCACACATAACTATGAAACCGATCCTGCGATGATGGATCGGTTTTTTTCTGTTAGTAGGTCGGTTTTTTTGATAATGACCTTTAAGAGCTATTCAGTTAAGAATATGTTATTTGGATGAAGGACAAATGAAGAATAAACTAGAATTATTTTACAGTACGTCGAACGTGGGCAGTATCCTGATTGCGCTCCTGGTTGGGTTAGGTACAGGAGTGGGAGCAGTTGTTTTTAGATACTTGATTATTTTCTTCGAGTTTGTAGGATATTCGTGGATTCCGGAGACTTTTCCTTTCCTCGGCAATCTTACGGTGGTTTTCGTACCCGCACTCGGCGGTTTGATCGTTGGAATACTGATCTATAATTTTGCCCAGGAGGCTAAAGGTCACGGCGTCCCGGAAGTGATGGAAGCAGTTGCACTGCATGGTGGCAAGATCCGTCCGGTCGTTGCTCTCATAAAATCACTCGCTTCAGCTATATCCATCGGTAGTGGTGGTTCAGTTGGACGTGAGGGTCCAATTGTTCAAATAGGAAGCTCAATAGGTTCGACCCTGGGCCAAAAATTCCATTTATCCGATGAAAAGATCCGTATCTTGGTGGCTTGTGGAGCAGCTGGGGGGATTGCTGCAACATTTAATGCCCCTATTGCCGGTGTTATCTTTGCACTTGAAATAATTCTGGGTGAATTCAGTGTGAGGCACTTCAGCCTGGTTGTGATATCTTCCGTGGCTTCCAGTATTGTTGGGCAGGCTGTTTTTGGAGATATCCCCGCATTTTTGATCCCTGTAGAATACGGTATAAACTCATTATGGGAATTTGGATTTTATCCAGTCTTAAGTATCTTGGCGGCCTTGCTGGGTGTGTTATTTGTTAGATCACTGTATTGGGCGGAGGACCTTTTCGGGGATTGGAAAGCGGTACCCGACTGGTTGAAACCGATGATTGGTGGGATCCTGTTGGGTGGCTTGGCTTTGTTGTATCCGATACTGACAGGTTTGCAATGGGAAGGCATCCCCCCAATATTTAATGTTGGCTATGATGTGATCGAGGATGCCCTGGCTGGAAACCTGGTCTTTGGTGTGGCTATAACCCTCTTATTCCTGAAACTTTTGGCAACCATACTGACCCTTGGTTCTGGTGGATCTGGTGGAGTATTTGCCCCCTCGTTGTTTATGGGTGCAATGCTGGGAACTGTTTTTGAGCTGGGAATTCGGAAGATATTCCCAGCTGTCATCGCCCCACCCGGTGCTTATGCGTTGATCGGCATGGCCGCAACATTTACAGCTGCTGCCCATGCTCCAATAACAGCTGTCATCATCCTGTTTGAACTTACCGGTGATTATCGCATCATTCTACCCCTTATGTTAACTGTTGTTATCACCACGATCATATCCCAACAGCTCTTGAAGGGAGAGTCTATCTATACCATGAAATTATCCAGGCGAGGAGTTCACCTTAGCAGGGGCAGAGATATGGATGTGTTGGAAGGTGTCCTGGTAAAAGAAGTGATGTCACATGATTTTAATGTGATCTCGATGAATGCTACCTTGAGTAATCTGTCAATACTGCTCAATCAAACATCCAGTCATGGCGTTGTTGTACTTGATGAAAGCGGTAAGCTGTTTGGCATCGTCACCGTAAGCGATCTCAGGAATGCTATCTTGGCCAATAATGATTTGGATGAAACCAGAGTGAAAGATGTTGCTACAGAAAGGGCTGATCTATTGATCACATATCCGAATGAAACCATAGGCCAGGCATTATACAGGATGGGATCGCGGGGATTGGGCCGCCTGCCGGTGATTGCAAGGGAAGACCCCGGTCATGTTCTGGGATTGGTCAGAAGACAGAATATCATCAGAGCCTATCACCTGGCATTAACCCGGCGCTCAGAGATAACTCATAAAATCAAACAGCTTGAACTAGATATGGAAGATAATACTGAAGTGATCCATTTGTTGGTAGATGAAGAATCTGCCATTGCAGGAAAAAAAGTCAGCGAAATTGCCCGCCTGCTGCCAGAGGATAGCTTATTGGTTTCTATAAAACAGGACGGCAGGGGAGTTATTCCCCACGGATCAACCCTAATCTCTCCCGATGATTATTTGACGATCATAGTTAATGCGGATGATGTTGAAAATCTGAAAGAGATCATTATTTAGATGAATCCTTGAGGGGCTGAATTTTTTGGAAGGACTCAGCCCATTGATTGAATTGGCAATAAACTTGCAGCTATCCCCTTATTGCGACTGACAGGATTGTGCGTTAAGATAAAGATATGGATCTGAAAAAAGGTAGATTAGTTTTTCTGATAGGTTTTCTGGGGTTGATCGTTATCTGGATGATCGCCTTTGGCAGCCGTATCGCTGATCTAAACCGGTTATCTGATGAGTTTGATGAATCTCAGCTGACCATTTCTGCATTAACCGCGACCACCGGTGCTTTGGCGACAGAAGTGGTAAGGGCGGGGTCAGATGCAGCTGTGGCAGAATGGGCCTATAATCAGCGCAAGTGGATCCGGGAGGGGGATCATCGAGTGGCGATTGTTCCGCTGGAAGGCACACCAGAGGCAACTTTGTTGTTTTCTACACCAACTCCCGAACCGGAAAACCTGTTCCGGATCTGGTGGGAGCTGTTCTTTTCCACCAAACCTTGACCGGAGTTTTTACGCGTGCTATAATCTGCTGTCCATAATTAACGCGGGGTAGAGCAGTGGCAGCTCGTCGGGCTCATAACCCGGAGGTCAGTGGTTCGAATCCACTCCCCGCTACTCAAAAAAACGCTCATTTGAGCGTTTTTTTTGTTATTTGCTCTGCTCCTGCTGATTAAGGATGAACAGCGCGAGAGATCGCGGTTACCACGATCAGAAGGTAGATATTTAAAACAGCTATTTCGAAAAAGGCTCTCAAAAATACCCCCTAAATTATTGGTTTTGTCAGATGATTGACCTGGGAAGCAATCCTGCCTGCGACACGATATCCGCGACCAGTTCTTCCTGCCTGTATGCCATAATATGAATCCCGGCGACCCCCTCAATTTCCCGGATCTGTTCGATGATTTCGATACATATCTTCTTGCCTTCTTCTTGCTGCCTTTCTTTGAGAGTTTTTTTAAGTCGATCAATAATATGATCAGGAATGACCACGCCCAGAATTTTATTTCTTATGAATTCTGCCGCGCTGGCTGATCTAAGGGGGCCTACGCCAGCCAGAATGAAAGCTTGTTTGTCCAAACCCAGATCATGAACCTGAGCCATATATTCCTTGAATCGGGGGAGATCAAAACAATATTGGGTCTGGATGAATTGCGCTCCAGCGGCGATTTTCTATGACAGGCGTTGTGGACGCCAATCAAACGGGGGAATAAAAGGATTGGCTGCAGCTCCCAGGAAGAAACAGGGTGGGGTAGTAATTTCCCTGCCGCTCAAGTACACAGACTCGTCTCTCATCGTCCGGGCAGTACGAAGCAATTGGATGGAATCAATATCAAAAACCCGTTTGGCTTCGGGTTGATCGCCTGCAATCACATCATCACCAGTGAGACATAATACGTTCAGAACACCCATGGCTGCTGCGCCTAGCATGTCGCCTTGAATAGCTATCCTGTTTCGGTCCCGACAAGTAACTTGATAGACAGGTTCATATCCTACTCGGGTCAACAAAGCACACACGGCTACGCTTGATATATGGCAGTTCGCCCCTGATGCGTCCACGGCATTGATCCCGTCACAAACTTCTGCTAAAATTCGGGTGTCTTTATAGACGTCCTCCGGATCGCCGCTGTCAGGCGGTTTCAGTACTGCTGTAACTGCGAAATGACTTGCTCTTAAGATTTCTTCTAGACGGCTACAAGGGGATTTGGTTACATCAGGCACGGGAGTCCTCCTTGATGAATTTGACCGGGATATCCCGGGTACTGGCCCAACCGTCGGGTAATTTTGTGTCGATTCCGTGAAACATATTGATCCAGGAAGAAGTTCCCTGTAATTGATTATTCAAAGGTGGCTGCAGAGCGGCAAATTGATGTCCATAAAGTGGCATTTTCAATGAACGTTGATCAGTTTCGACCCAGACACAGGCCATATCGGGTTTAACTTCGCAATTCTCGTTTGAACGGACCCCACCGCAAGGACCGTTCCGGAGGTGCTTGGGACAGTTTATGGGGCATGTCTTCCCGGTGCTGTGTAAAATACACTGACCACACATTTTGCATTTGAATACAGCACTTTATACAGCCTTTTAAACTGTGATAATCAAGCCTTCACTCCGTCCGCCAGGTTGGAAGTATCGAATTTGACTGGTGAAAATCTTGATTCTTTACTGTACTACCTGGCAGGCAGCGTGATCAGCTCCAGGAATATGATGGCCTAGTCGGAGCCCCCATCAACTGTTAAATAAATCAGGGCCTACTTGGTGATATCAAGATAGGTCCTTTTTTATTATTTAAGTTGAGGTAGAAGGTAAGATACGGCGGGGTTTTCCTATCAAAGAAGGGTGAACGTGCGATAAAAAAACAATTTGACGAAATCAATTAAGGAAAAAATCAAAATGAGTGAGAAATGGACAGTTATTAGTATTCCGGATCAATCTGGAAAAATTATAATCATCACCGGCGCTAACAGTGGAATTGGCTATGAATCTGCCCGGGAATTAACCCGGAAGGGCGCGGAAGTGATCGTTGCCAGTAGAGATCCGGTCAAAGCTGAAAAAGCGATTTTGAGAATTAAGGACGAAATACCGGATGCAAAATTGAAATTCATGGAACTGAATTTGGCCAACTTGGATTCAGTCCGTAAGTTTGCTGA
>CAZOUN010000009.1:0-53918 GCA_964582965.1 uncultured Anaerolineales bacterium
AGAGCACTTGCTTGCGGAGTAAGGGGTCGCGTGTTCGAATCACGCCGAGGGTGCCTTAAACAAAAGAGCGGATTCTTCCGCTCTTTTTAGATAGGAAGAAGAGCCATGACCAAAGAACCTAAAATCCTGTTAACAAATGATGATGGCATCCTTAGTCCCGGATTGTGGGCAGCAGCAGAAGCCCTGGATGAGATTGGATATGTCACAGTTATCGCACCCCGGGAACAGGCTTCCGGAACCGGGAGAAGTTATCCAAGCCACCTAGACGGCAAAATGACTGCTGAAAAACTGGTTGTGAATGGGAAAGAATGGACCGTTCATGCCCTCGGCGGAACCCCCGCAATGGCAGTGTTATTCGGAATTTTCTATTTAACCGAGGGCAAACCAGATTTGATTGTTTCCGGTATTAATTATGGTCTAAACGTGGGCAACGGAGTTACTGTATCGGGCACAGTTGGAGCAGCGCTGGAAGGGGCAGCAGCAGGTATACCCTCATTGGCTATCTCCCTCGAAACTGAAAAGGAATTTCACACCTCCTATTCAAAAGATATCGATTTCCAGGCTGCCGGGTACTTCACAAAGTTTTTTTCCAGTCGTCTATTGGCCAATGAAATGCCACCTGATGTCCAGGTTCTGAAAGTTGAGGTCCCCAGTGACGCAACGCAGGAAACCCCCTGGCAAACTACCCGTTTATCCACTAAGCGTTTTTATACGCCAATCGCCCCGAAGGATATAACTACCGCAGGAACTACTGGCATTGGTTATGATATCGCCCCCGACTTTGACCAATCCCCGCCCGGCACGGATTCCCACGCTGTTATCAACCAAAGAGCTGTCTCTGTGACACCGCTCAGCCTGGATTTAACATCACGGGTTGATTTGGAGAAATTACAGGATATCCTGAAATAAAACAAGTTTTGCGTTTGTACTAACTACCGTATTCTCCGATCTCATCCAGCCAGCCATCGAAAAAATTCACCATCAGATCATGCCGCTTCTCAGCAAGGGAGCGGCCTGTTTTTGTAAACATACGGTCCTTGAGATGCTGTAATTTGTATATGTATTCATGTGATACAGATTGGGACTCACCTGGTGCCAGTTCACCAGTCGAAAGATAATGCGCCGATGGAGGAGCATACACATCCATTCCAGCCCGAACGGCATAAGATACAGCCCTGGCGATTCCTACAGCACCGATCGCGTCGATCTTATCTGCATCAAAAAGGACCTTCGCCTCCAAAGTGTTTGGTTCTTCTTCCTGGTTGCGAAAACGATGAGCCCTGATGCAATGCAGCACAGCCTGGACCTCTCGCTCGTGCCAGCCTTCCTTAATAAGAATCTTTTCAGCAAAATCAGCCGCCGCCAAGTGGTGATTCTTCCGCACATCCACATCACCCTCGACATCATGAAGAAGCGCAGCAGCCCTGAGGATCGTCAGGTCAGCGCCTTCAGTTTCCCCAATCTTTTCACATAAACGGTAGACCCTTAACACATGCGAAAAACCATGCACAGGATCATCATCCGGGTAATACGTCCGGGCTTGTTCAATTGTTGGCATGAATAATCTCCAGATCAGGATCGGTGATCAGCTTGAGGCTGCGATCACTACAGTCCTATTCCAGGCATCACATATTGAGTGATAAATAGATAGACAGCAACAGCTAGGCCAACCATGATGGCCAGGGTGAGTATTTTTTTGGTTACCTTTAGAATAAAACGCAGGACAAATAATCCTACAGCCGCGATTGCAACCCAAATAAAAAGTGAATTATCCAAAAAATCCACTATACCTCCTCTCCTAAATAAAACTGCCCCTTTTTTACCACAGTACCCACTAGATTTGTGCCAAATCTGTATCCGATATGTCGGTAGTCAGGAATATCCATAATGATCAGATCTGCTTGTTTTCCAGGTTCAAGGGATCCTACAATTTCATCCATTCCGATTGCTGCAGCAGCATTGATCGTGGCCGCTGCTATTGCCTGATTCGGAGTTAATTTCATATACCGGCAGGCCAGGGCCGCAGCAAATTGCATACTCTCACACCAGGCAGTACCAGGATTGATATCCGTGGCGATTGCCAGCAAACCGCCAGCGTTCAAGATTTCCTTTGCTGGTGTATAGTCTGGTTCAGCCAGCCCAAATGGTGTGCAGGGTAAAGCAACTGCTACCGTGTCGGATTTCCCCAGTGCCTGGATATCTTCTCTAGAAGTGACCACAAGGTGGTCCGCCGAAGCTGAGCCCAATTCCGCAGCCAGGCTGGCCCCACCCAGGTTTTCGAACTCATCGGCATGGATCTTTGTGGGGAATCCATGTTCCCTGGCTGCTGTTAATATCTGGCGACTCTGTGTTAGATCAAAGGCTCCCCGTTCACAAAATACATCTACATAAGGAAGTGGTTTTTCGGTCTTCGTTTGCCACCATGCAGCCAAAACCGGGATTAATTCTTGAGAGATTAAGTCAGCATAACCAGCGGGATTTCCGGTATATTCCGGAGGCACTGCGTGTGCACCCAGGTAGGTGATCACAATATCAGGCGCTTCTTCCTGATCCAGTTCCAATAAAGCCTGCAACATAACGTGTTCAGTATCTTGATTCAAACCGTAGCCTGATTTTGCTTCCAGCGTTGTTGTGCCATGCTCAAACATACTTCGGATCCGTTCCCGGGTTTGATCTTTCAGGTCTTTGATGCTCGCATCCCTGGTAGCCTTGACAGTTGAGATAATTCCACCACCTTCCTCAAGGATTTCCAGGTAAGTTTTTCCTGCCAGGCGTTTCTCGAACTCTCCCGATCGGTCTCCTGCCCAGATAACATGAGTATGCGGATCAACAAAACCGGGCATAACTACCCGACCGTGGGCATCCAATCTATCCTCGCCTGGATATTTCTTCAATAATTTTTCCGAAGATCCAACCTCCAGGATATTTGAACCCCTAAACAGGACCGCGCCGTCCGGAATCAGGCCCAGATCACCCAGTCGATTTCCACGCTGTGGACCTCCGGCTAATGTTAGAACTTGCGATGCAGAATGAATTAACATTTTTTCCACTCTCTGATGTTTGATATCACAAATTGTATCACTACCATCTAGTTAAACTTTCACCTGCCTTACAATTATGTTTTGGGGCTCATTTTTCTTCTGGTTTAATATAGAATATAGTAACCATATGGCAAGATCAGCGTTCCATGTATTGCAATAGCAGCAATCTCTAATCTTAACAAATTAGTATTTGCTTATATTCACCAATCACGATATAATGGCACAACTACCCGGCCAAAAACGGCCGATTTCCTTGCAGGATAACCTTCATGACAGATAAACCTAACCTAAAAACCAGAATACTCTGGGCCGGAAAAAGACGGGCGGATATTCCATCTTTTGTGCCAGAGCTAGAAGCGAAAGGATACAAGGTCACATTTGTCAGCACGGGGAAAGATGCCCTCCAGAATTTAACCAAACGAAAACCCGATGTCATGGTGGTTGATGCAGCGTCCATGCGCACTACAGGATCCCGGATCTGCAAGTCTGTCCAGGCCAAATACCCAACGGTCCCGATCATCTTGATCAACGCTCCCGATAACCTGCCCACCAATGAGATCGTAGCCGAAGTGCAGTTGGTACATCCTTTTACCATTCGTAAATTGGAGAACCGCATCGTCCCATTCTCCCCAGGTGATGGTAACAACATAATCCAAGAAGGTCCTATCAAATTAGATCTGGAGAGACAGGTTATCCGCTGTAATAAAAAAGAAGAACATGTCACTCCCCGGATGGTTGAACTGTTGAAGATGCTCATCAAACATAAGGGAAAGGTTCTGGAACGGGAAGTTCTATTCAGCAAGATCTGGAAAACGGACTATACCGAAGATACCCGCTCCCTGGATGTCCACATCAACTGGCTCAGGAAGATCATTGAAAAAGATCCCAAAAAACCCGCCCTGCTTGTAACAGTTCGAGGTAAGGGATATAAATTCGATCTTTAGGGAAATTCGAAGTTGCGGTTTTGCTTGGCCCCGCTTTCAGTGGGGTTCTTTTAATTAATCACCTGTTGGACCTGTTCCCCACTGATCAGAACAATTCGCAAACAGATCTTTTTGCCCATGTCAGGTAAGATCATCGAAGATGGTAAATCGCCTTTTCGTAAGGGCCTGACAGCCTGATAGCGGCTGTGGAAGATCTCTCCTTGCCAATCCGGATCCACTTCCCAATATTCCACATTTGAGATAATTTCTGACGGGAGTTGGATTTTCCCGTCTTTTATAGAGATCTCAGCAAAACCCAGATCTTTCAGGCTTTTCATAGGAACTTCTTTTCGTTCTTCTTCCCGCTGCACAAAAACCGGCAGCACAGATTTTTCCCCCAGTTCCTCTTTGTCACTCATCTGTTGGTTCTTCCGGACCAATCTGGACCGGGAAGTTACTATCGCTCTGTTCTGCAGGTCAGACAAAATAAAACGGCGGTTCAGCTTATTAGCAACAGCACCAGTAGTTCCCGCCCCCCCAAAGAAATCTGCAACCAGATCACCCGGGTTAGTCGATGCCAGGATGATTCTTTCCAGCAAGCGTTCTGGCTTTTGAGTCGGGTATCCTGTCCTTTCATGATGAAGCCTGGCGACTACTGGAAAATACCACCAATCCTCAGGGACTTTACCTCTTTCCAGGTCAGGCATCTTGCCAAATCCAGCTTTTTTGGATGACTTAAATGTCTCAATAGTATTAGAAGCATACGGGATCCGAACGTCATCAACATTAAAGACATATTCGTCGGTTTTGGTATAAAACAGGATCGTGTCATGTTTACGATTAAATGCAGTTCGGATAGGCGAGGGACCATGGTAGGTCCAGATGATCTCATTACGGAAATTCTCATAACCAAAGATCTCATCCAACAGAACCCGGGCATATGAATTGGCATGCCAATCCAGATGCAGATAAAGTGATCCAGTTGGCGCTAACAAGCGGTGCATTAATTTCAACCTAGGGTAAAGCATATCCAGGTAGGAATCCAGATCAGCCCACTGGTCCGTGTAACCCTCTGCCAGTTTCCAATCTTCCGGTTTGCGAGAATCTTCACCCCGTCCAACCCGGGCGGCGTAACCTCTGTTCGTGTAGAAAGGTGGGTCTACATAGATCAGGTCAAGCTTACCTTCGTACTCCTCCATTAACCCGTTCATAACCCGCAGATTATCCCCCAGGATCAACCTGTTTTCTGCGCTGGAGGGGATCTTGTCCCCTGGTCCAGGATACAAAATTGACTCGGTGACCAAACTGCCCCCAGAATTACAATCATCGGATTTTGAAGTCCACTCTAATTTCGGCATTAAGAATTTCCAAATACTGTGGTTTATATCTTCTTAAAAATATTACCCTGCGGGTATAGAAATCTATTCACGACTGCGCAGGGTACTGACTTTACATTTATTTTACCTGACTTGTTTAACCTATGAGGTTTTTCCTATGATTCCCTCCAGGACAAGCTGGTAGATGTTTGAAAATTATTTACATCACTCGGGGTGCTTCTATCCCCAAAAGATCCAATCCGGTTTTTAGAACTTTCCTAGAAGCTTCAACCAGCTGCAAACGAAAATCACGTACTTCGGGCTCTGCATTCAGAACTGGAGCTTCCCTGTAAAAGGCATTGAAAGACTTTGCTACATCATACAAAGCCTGACTGATGTGGAGCGGTTTAAGGTCCCTGGCGGCATTTTGGACAGCAGCCGGGAACTGGGACAGATTTTCTATTAACGTCACCTCGCTGGAATCCAAGGCATAACCAGGCTCTCTGACCTCGATCGGAATGGTGGGAGCTTTCTTAAGGATACTGTTGGCCCGGACATGAGCATATTGAATATAGGGAGCAGCCTGGCCATTAAAGTCAAGCGCTGTCTCCCAATCAAAGGTCACAATGCGGGTGGATTCACGATCCACCATCGGGAACTTGATCGCTCCCAGTCCAACTGCTCGGGCAATATCCCGTTTCTGATCCTCTGAGAGGTCCGGGTTCTTCTCTTGGACAACCTCATAAGCCCGGGATTGCGCCTCACGGATCAATTCCTCAAGCCTTACTACTGTTCCCTCCCGGGATGCCATCACTACATTTCCCGGAAGATTCACAACCTCGTAAGCCAGATGTTCACACTTTGTAGCCCAATCATAACCGGCAATTTCCAGGGTTTTCCAAACCTGTTGGAAATGCAGCGACTGTCTTACATCAACCACATAGATGGATCGATCCGGCTGATATTCTTCTTGTTTAAGTTTTGCCAGAGCCAGATCCTCAGTGGCGTATAAGGCGGTTCCATCAGATCTGAGAACGACCAGGACGCGATACTTTTCCTTTTCCAACCCCAATAGGTCATCGATTTTTACAATAACAGCATCATCAGGCCGCAGGTCTTCCGCAATACCTCGCTTGATCAAGTCTTCAACCATCTCTTTACCCTGAAACTCGACTTCGCTATTGGAATAACAGCGGTCGTAATGTATGTCCAGGATCTCATAAAGATCTTCAAAACCCTTCAAGGACCATCGGCGAGTCTTTTTCCATAATTCCACCAATTCTGGATCCTGCCGATCCCAACGTGCATACAGGTCCCTGATCTCACTTTCAAGTTCAGGATCCTCTTCCAAACGCCGGCTTGCTTCTGCGTAGATTTCTCCCATCCATTGAGTGGCGTCTTCAGAAGGTTGTTCTCCCTGATGGAAATTCTGATAATTCCATAGCCATCTTATGACATGCAGGCCCATATCGCCATAATAATTAACCCGCACAACATTATAGCCAGCATAATCCAGGATCCGACTGATCACATCGCCAAGGATCGTACTTCGCAGGTGACCTACATGAAAGGCTTTATGGGTATTGAGGTTAGAAAATTCCACCATTAATGTTTGATCCTTATCCTCACCCTGGCCGAAATTGCCGGCCTGTATGACGCTATTGATCACCCGGGCACTAAATACACCTGAATCAAAATATAAATTCAGGTATCCGCCTTTATTCTCGATCCGGGGGAAATAGGACTGGGGAGGGATCTTTTCCGCAACGAGGGCAGCGATCCCTTCAGCTCGCTGAGGTACATTTTTCACCTTTCCACTTTTAGCTTCCAGGGCAGCGACCTTAAAAAAGGAAGTTGCTATACCCCATTCACCAGAAAACGGGATCGGAGCCCAACCAAGATTTTCTGGCACAGGAATGCCAGCGTCTTGGAGAATATTCTTAATCTGCTCTTCAAGGTTTTGTTTTTCTTTTTGGAACATATATTTCTCTGAATTACTGATTAGGGGATGTGGTTTTTGTGTTGCAACGAGATTATAACATGCACAAATTATGACAAACTTTATTCAGTGGTGAGATCCGATAATCAAATAAGGCACGCGATCAATAGAAAAGAATACGCTCATTATTCTGGAGATCACGCATCCGGTATATGACAGAAGATATCAAAAAAGGGCTGTCCAAAATTGCTGGAGCAGCCCTGATTGTTTTTACCAATAGGTAATTTAGGCAGCTTTTTCCATGCCCGCCAAACGGGCCATCAGGCGGCTCTTCCTGCGTGAAGCATTATTTTTATGAATAACGCCTTTGGCAGCAGCTTTGTCCAGAGACTGAATCGCTTCTGAAGTTGCAGTTTTTGCGTTTTCCAGATTGCCTTCCTCCATTGCCAGAAAGGCTTTCCTGATCATGGTACGAGCTTTGCTCTTATAAGAACGGTTCTGCAATCGGTGCTTTTCGTTCTGTCTTTCTCGTTTTTGTGATGATTTTAGGCCCAAGGGTATTCCTCCATTCATTTCTTACTATTTCGAAGGGACATTTTAAGTTACAGAGGGCAATTTGTCCACCCCATTGATGATTCTGTATATTGGATTCTTCCACTGCTATCGTTACTAATATACCACCACCCCTCCCCTTCAAGAAAATTCTCAAACATGTTATGATGAAATCCCCAGGTCAGCCAGGTGGTTGCGCCCTGTTTACAGGGTGAGGAAAGTCCGCACTCCATCGAGCGTGATGCCGGATAACGTCCGGGGCGGAGAGATCTGCCGGATCGGGCCACAGAAACAAACCGCTCCTCCGGGAGTAAGGGTGAAATGGTGGTGTAAGAGACCACCGGTGCAGGCAGTAATGCCTGCAGCCGGGCAACCCCCATCAGGAGCAAGGCCAAACAGGGATGATCTCCTTCGGGAGAGGAAGCTGCTCGTTTCCTTTGAATTCCAGGTAGGCTGCACCGAGGCGCGCTGAGAAGTGCGCCCCAGACAGATGATCACCTCAGTGTATTAAAGGGAGGAAGCCCCCCGGGGTGTAAACCAGAAATACACCAGACAGAATGCGGCTTATAAGCTGACCTGGGAAAAACGTTATCCTACTTCCTACCAGATCATAACCAGGAAAAATCATGAATAAACTTACTACTCTTCTTAAATCCGGTAAACCCATTCTCCTGGACGGCGCTATGGGTACCATGCTCTTCGCCGCGGGCCTGGAATCAGGCAATTCGCCTGAAGAATGGAATGTCCTTCATCCTGAAAAAGTGCGTGAAATCCACCGCGCCTATATTGAGGCAGGTTCCCAGATCATCCTGACCAATACCTTCGGCGGATCGGCCGTTCGACTGGAGAGCCATAAGTTGGCCGACCGGGTTCACGAACTGAATGAAGCTGCCGCGAAGAATGCCCGCGCTGAAGCGGACTCTGTCGATCCAATCGTGGTCGTGGCCGGGTCGATCGGCCCCACCGGTCTGCTCCTCGAACCTCTCGGAACACTAACAATAGATCAGGCACAGAAATCTTTTGCAGCCCAGGCTGGTGGATTGGTCGCTGGCGGTGTGGATATGTTCTGGATCGAAACCATGAGCGATCTGGAAGAGGTCAAGGCAGCTATCGCTGGCATTCAGTCAGTAAGCAACCTGCCGATTGCTGCAACGATGTCCTTTGATTCCCACGGGCACACAATGATGGGCGTCAAGCCAGAACAAGCCTCAAAAGTTCTCCACCTGGAGGAAATCCAGCTTCTGGGTGCAAATTGCGGCACAGGATCAGATGAATTGATCGAAGCCATCCGGGCTTATAAATCAACCAATCCTGAACTCCCACTAATCGCCAAAGCCAATGCCGGTATCCCTGAACTTGTAGGTACAGAAGTAGTCTACAAAGGATCTCCAGAAGTGATGGCAGATTATGCAGTAAGGGTTTGGAAGGAAGGAGCACGGTTGATCGGCGGCTGCTGTGGAAGTACTCCAGAACACATCAAGGCCATGGGAAGCGCTCTGGCTGATCTAATCTGATCAGGCTGAAATACCATATATACTATAGAACAAACAACTCTGAGTAGAGAAATAAGAACCAGGTTTCTGGGAAGCTAATCTCTAAATCTACCTGATTTTTTGGGAGTATACCAACCAACGGGGGAAAAGGGGTTCTTCCTGAATTGGTGGGTTATAATAATGCCTAGACCGGTATATGGACCATAAATAGGTTGGAAATTGGAATAATTTGTGACACATGTCATGTGTAAACTGGCAACTTCCTCCCTATAATAGAATGAACTTCAAGAAATAGCTATCTGTTAGTTTTTACAAAAAACTACTTTACAAGCCCCAGGGTTGTTCAAACAGCCCAACGAATAACTGTCTTCTAGCTGATATATTACAAATATATCCGGGTGGGGGCGGCAACCTTTTTGAAATTATCCATGTATTCAATAGCACACCCAGCAGCAAGGCATCAGCCTGTCCAAATTGCAGGTAAATAAATGGTCAGATTTCTTTTTATTTCTTACTGCGTTGTACGATTTATCATTCTTACAACCGGGTTTGAAAAATCTAAGGAGGTGCAAAACAAAAGATAATATCAATCCCGATCTCTTACCTAACAAAGAAACACTTAACAACCTTGTTTAAGGAGGATTTCATAATGAAATTCAAAAAATCAAAAGTTTTCCTATTAGTATCTGTTTTAATTGCGCTCTCCTTGGTTCTCGTTGCCTGCCAGGCACCCGATCCCGGAGTTGTTGTAGAAACAGTGATTGTCGAGCAAGAAGGCGAGACAGTTACTGAAATCGTTGAAGTCGCCATGGAAGCTGAGGTTTTTAAAGTCGGTTTCCTCGGCCCCTACAGTGGTCCCAGTGCTCAGACCGGCAAGCAGTTTAAGGGCGGCGCCACAATTGCCCTCGAAGAAATTAGCTACCGGATCGGCAACTATACCATTGAACCCGTCTGGATCGACTCACAGTCCGATCCCGCCAAAGCCTCCCAGGCTTATGAGCAGGCAGTAGTGCAAGACGGCATCCAAGCCGGTGCTCTCAACTGGCACAGCTCCGTTGCTGTAGCCGTTATGGAAGTGACCGCCAAACACCATATCCCGCACATCTTTGGTTTTGGTGCTACTGAAAAAGTAAATGAAACTTTCGCCTCAGATCCCGCGAAATATGGATACTGGTCAACCAAAGGCTGGCCCACACCCGCTAAACTCGGTAACAAGTACATTGCCGCTCTGGAATATTACATCGAAATGGGCGTTTATTCACCTGATGCCAAGACCGTTGCTATCTATGGAGAGGACACCGATTGGGGCCGCAGCTTCGCCGCTGGTGTGATTGATCTCTTTGAAGATGCTGGTTGGGAAATCGTTTCCGAAGAGTATTTCCCACTCGAACAGACCGAATACAGCGCATACCTAAATCAGGTGAAAGACTTGGCACCGGCAGTTCTGGCCGGCACCAGCACTTCACCTCCCCAGATAACTTCCCTGATCAAACAGGCTGACGAAATTGGCTTGGAAAGTCTGATCATCGCTGACGGCCTGGGATGGGTGGACTTCTGCAGTCTGACCGGCTCATCTGCGAGCATGGTCATAGACCAGATCGCTGGTTGGTCTGGTGATGAAGGATTTGCTTTTGCGGAAGAGTTTGAGGACAGATACAACCTTATCCCCAGCACATCCTCCGCTGGCTTGGCACACGATGGCACCAAGATGCTGCTGGAAATCCTCCAAGCTGTTTACGACGAGCACGGAGAGATTAATAGCGAACTCGTCCAACAGTTTGTTGAAGAGTCCGTATGGACAGGTGAATGGACCATGACCGATGGAATCGTGATGGTAGAGTATAAATACACTCCAGATACCACACCCGATCCCGTTGTCGGCCCTGGCTTCTACACCTTCCCCGTATTGCAGTATGAATACGTCGACGGCAAATGCCTCGGTAAACCAATTTATCCGGTTGAAGGTGCGGTAATGGACCTGATGGTTCCCTAGTAGTTGACCAATCCCGGATGACTAACAAGGGGTGGCGCGGTTTTTCTCGTCACCCCTTGTTTTAGAGAGGAAAGAGAACATGATATTAGACACAAAAGAGGTGACCAAGAGATTTGGTGGATTGACCGCTGTAAACCAGGTATCCATGCAAATCGAAGAGGGAGCAATCTTCGGCTTGATCGGCCCGAATGGCGCCGGGAAAACCACCTTCTTAAATTCGATTGCCGGCAAATTCCCCCCCACGAGCGGGAAAGTAGTCTTCCAAGGAGAGGACACCACCGGACTACCAGCGGAAGCGATGTGCAAACGGGGACTGGCCAGGACTTTTCAGATACCACGTCCTTTTCCAAAATTGACAGTTCTCGAAAATGTCAAGGTCGGCGCAGTTTTTGGTCCCTCTGCACGAGGTTTGAAATCCGCTGAGATCCGGGCGCGTGAAGCCCTAGAGTTTGTGGAATTTAATCTGCCAATTAACACACCAGCTTCACAATTAAACGCTGTCCAGCTGAAAAGAATAGACCTGGCACGAGCAATCTCCTGCCAGCCAAAGCTGCTGCTGCTTGACGAGCTTGCCTCCGGGCTAACACCAGGAGAGCTAGATTCAATGATGGCCCTCATCAAGCGCATTCGTGATGACGGTGTAACCATCATTGCCATTGAACATATTATGCGCGTGATCAAAGGGATCTGCGATACGGTAATGGTGATTGAATACGGCATAGAGATTGCTAAGGGCGCTCCAAACGAAGTACTCAACAATCCCAGGGTTATCGAAGCCTATTTAGGAGAAGAAGCTGATTTGCTAGAAGAGGAGGTACCCAATGCTGAAGCTTAAGAATCTGGACTCCGGTTACGATTTTCTTCAGGTCCTATGGGATGTCTCCATCACTGTTGAAGAAGGAGAATTCATCGCCCTGATAGGATCCAACGGCGCTGGAAAGTCCACTACCTTACGAACCATTGCTGGACTAATAAAACCCACTGGCGGGGACATTCTTTTTAATGGGAAATCCATAGCAAACAAACGCCCTCACATTATTAGCCGGATGGGAATTAGTTATGTTTCGGAAGCCTTGAATTTATTTACTGATATGTCTGTCCAGGAAAACCTGCTGCTTGGCGCCTATGCTGTAAAAGAGCGGGAAACACAACTAGAAACCCTGGAATTTATTTTTGGGCTTTTTCCCCGCCTGGAAGAGAGAAAAGATCAACTAGCAGGCACAATGAGCGGCGGTGAGCGGAAAATGTTAGCTATTGCCCGGGGTATGATGTCAAACCCCAAACTAATGCTAGTGGATGAACCTTCCCTCGGGCTGCAGCCCAACCTTACTTATCAGGTTTTTAAAGCCCTCCTGAAATTGCGCAAACAGGGAGTCACCATCCTGCTTGTGGAACAAAATGTCAACGCTACTCTGGATATTACAGATCGGGCTTACATTTTGGAACAGGGCAAAATCGTTATGAGCGGGGCAAGTCAAGAAATGAAAGCTAATGAACATGTCCGGAATGCTTATCTGGGCATTTAATCGGCTATCCAGAGCCTGTACTGCTCGTCTTTTACACAGTACCAATTAAGGAGAATAATTTATGGGAAAAGAAACCTCTACGGCACCCAAACTAACAGTGAATATCATGACCCGACTCAAAGAAAATATACCTGTTGTTGTGGTGTCCATATTCTCTATCATTTTATTTATCTTGATCGGCATCAAGGGAGGCGCACCCCAGCTCCTTAATGTCGTCGTCACGGGAGGTATGTGGGCTTTGCTGGCTACTGGCCTTGCGCTGGTATTCGGAGTGATGAATATACCCCATTTCGCCCACGGCGAATCCTTTATGATAGGAGCCTATGTTGCATTTTTTGTCTTTTCTCCTCTCAATAAAATATTTCTAGCCACCGGGAGTAAATTCTTGATCTACCTGGGACCGTTCATCGCCATCATTGCCGCTGGCTTGGCGGGATCCGTGCTGGGCGTTATCATCGAAAAATTCGTATTTGCTCCCCTACGACACCGCACCAAAGATGGCTGGGTCATGAATGCCTTCCTGCTTACAGTAGGACTATCCTTTATCCTTACCAACGGAACCACCCTTGCCCTGGGACCCAACTTCAGGGGCATCTCTCGCTACTTTGATGTCCCGTCAGTTGAAATATGGGGGGCATTTATCGCGGTTGACCGAATCGTGGCTGCAGCCATCGCCCTCATTACCATTGGCATCCTATGGTTCTTCCTGCGGCAGACAAAAACCGGACGCGCGATCCGGGCCGTCTCCCAGGATGAAATTGGCGCACAGCTGGTCGGCATAAACCTGGACTTTATCCAGACGCTTACCTTTGCGCTGGCAACTGCCATGGCTGCCATATCAGGAGCCTCATTGCTGTTCATGTTCCAGGCTTATCCAACAGTAGGTCTTACCCCGCTGTACTTCTCATGGTATGTGGTTATGCTGGTGGGGTTGGGTAATATCGCTGGAGCTATTGTGGGGGGCTTTTTAGTTGCCCTGCTTCAATCTGGCACACAGCTTTTTATCGGCCTCTCCTGGCAATCAGTTGTACCCACCGTTGTCATGATCCTGGTGCTAATTATGGCTCCGTCCGGCATCTTCGGCAGTGAAGTTAAGGGCGTTCAGGAACAATAACAGAGGAGATTAATATATGAACTCAACTGCAACTATCGAAGAAAAAGCAACGGTCTGGCAGAAATTTGTCTCCGTCATCAATAAAATTGGTTTCTCTCCACTCGGCTTAGTTTTGCTAATTGTCGTGGCAGTGATGCCTAACTTCTATCCCTTTTCACAAGAATATATCATCCGCTGGTTGATCATGGGTGCATTCCTCGCCGCCCAATCAGTGGCCTTCGATTTTACAGCGGGATACATCAACATCGTGAACTTTGGCTTCGCCGCCCTTCTGGGACTGGGAGCTTATACTTCGGGGATTTTGGCCAACACCACTCCCTTTCTCCTCTATGCACCTGGATTAAGTCCCTGGTTAACCATCTGGTTCGGGGCTCTTGTAGCGGGACTGCTCGGTTTTGTTCTGGGCCTTCTAACACTCAGGCTGCGGGGTATTTTTGCGGCTGTGATGGCCTGGTTTGTAGGTATTGCTCTGATGGGACTGGTGAATAACCTGACCGATCTTACCCGTGGACCGCTGGGGATGAACCCGGTCAAGTTTATTGAAACCCCCAACAATCTCCCCTACTTCTACATCATCCTGGTCATGATGTTGATAATTTATATCACCCTGAAACTGGTTGTGGGATCTAATATCGGACTGGCTTTCAAAGCCATCGGCCAGAATCCAGACGCAGCCAGGGCTTCGGGAATAAACCCTACAAAGTACCTGGTCTTTAACTTCACACTCTCGGCCTTTTTTGCAGGACTGCTTGGTGGTTTTTACGCCCATTTCTTCGGGTCACTGACACCATCAACCCTGATGCATACTTCAAAAACTGTTGAGGTTCTGGCGATCGCCTATATCGGCGGTCGAGGCAGCTTATGGGGCGGCATCACTGTAGCCTTCCCATTTGTATTCTTTATCGAATTCCTGAGGTCAAATTTATCCAGTCTCCCCGGCTTGCACCTGGTGATTTACGGTGTGTTGATGGTGGCGATCATGATCTATTACCCGGCAGGATTCAGCGGCTTTTACTACTGGGCCGTCTCCAAAATAAAAGGAATGCTCAAAAAAACAACTTAAGACGCGATTTTCCGGGAAAGAAACTGACCAATAAACTGCCAGCAGGCTTCAAGCAATTTTTGGAAATATCTTTCCCGGAGTTCCCGCTTTAGAATCTCATACTGTTCATGTCACCTTCTCTATTTTTTCAACTTCTCAATAATCCACCCAAAACTATCAGGAGGTAAAACCTCTATGCAGTTCCTTGAACTTCTCTCAGCCTCTGATCTGGAGGCAATTCATCAAGCCACCATGGAAATCTTCCAAGAAATCGGTATCCGTTTTCCTCATCCGGAGACTCTGGGCATTTTTAAGAAACACGGATACAGAGTCGAAGGCGAGCTGGTCTACTTTGAAGAAAAACAAATCATGGAATTGATCAAGGACATCCCTTCCAAGTTCACAATTCGAGCCAGGAATCCAGAACATAATGTCACCATCGGCGATGGTTCTCCCGTATTTGTGCCTGGATACGGGGCGCCTTTCTTGATCGATCCTGAGGTAGGCAAGCGCACACCCACCTTCCAGGATTATGAAGACCTGGTTCGGTTAGCCCACGTCTTACCCAACCAGGACATGAGTGGCCATTTAATGGTGGAACCTCAAGATATACCCGCTGAAACATCCCATCTGCGAATGGTGGAGGCTCATATCCGCCTCTCCGATAAAGCCTTTCTTGGCAGCACTGAGGGAAAAGATGGCGCACAACACACCATGGATTTAATTAAAATCCTCTTTGGTAATACAGATTCCGACCACTTTACCACGGGATTGATCAATACACTCAGCCCGTTGAGCTACAGTACTGATATGGTGGACGCGCTACTGATTTACTCCCGGGCAAATCAGCCAGTTGTGATTGCTAGTTTAATCATGGCCGGCTCGACCGGTCCGATCACTCTCGCCGGAATGCTGGCCCAGCAGAACGCCGAACTGCTTTCTGGAATCGTGCTCACCCAGCTTGTCAATCCGGGTATACCAGTCATCTACGGATCCACCTCCACCAACATTGATATGAAAACTGGCGCACTTGCAATCGGCAGTCCCGAGCTTTCACTTTGTATAGCCGCCCACGGCCAATTGGCCAGGAAATATGGGCTGGCTTCCAGAGCAGGAGGTGCCCTGACAGATACCAGCACACTGGATGCCCAGGCGGGTTACGAATCCATGCTCAGCCTTTACACAACCATCAATAGCGGAATAGATTTTGTCCTACATGCATCAGGTATTATCAGTTCTTACCTGGCATTTTCGTATGAGAAATTTGTCATGGATGATGAACTTTGCGGCATGCTGAAACATTTCTGGGCTGGCTTTAATGTCAACCCCGAAACACTTGCTTTTGATGTAATTAAAAACGTCGGACACGAAGGCCATTTTCTGGGGGAGCCCGAAACGCTCAAACGCTGCCGGTCTGAGTTCTGGATGCCAGATCTTGCAGACCGTACCGGATTGGAAGCCTGGTGGGGGGGAGAACAAGAAGACACAACCGAGAGATGCGTCCAGCGTTGGAAGAAACTCCTGGAGGACTACCAGGAACCCGAACTAGACCAATCAATAAAAAAGCAACTGCAGGATTACCTCAAAAAAGAGATCCAATAAACCATTTTGGGCGACAAAAATCATATCTTTGTGTTACATACATCGTATAATATCCAAATTCCCTCCCTCTCTGATATATTTGTAATATACTAGAGAAGGAGGGTCAGTTTTAAAACACTAACTGTAAGGAGAAACCATGTCAGAAAGTTTAAAAACCTTAATTACCTCAGAAACCAAAACAGTTGAAATCCACCGCTCGAATCCAACCGTCATTATTGGAGAAAGAATCAATCCTACCGGTAGAAAAGCCTTACTGGCAGAACTCAAAGCAGGCAAGTATGACATTGTAAAAAGAGATGCCGTTGCTCAAGTCGAAGCTGGGGCAACCATCATCGACGTCAATGCCGGAGTTCCGGGAGCCGACGAAGAACCAATTCTAAAGGAAATGTTGCACGCTATCATGGAAGTCACTGATGCCCCTCTTTGCATCGATACAGCCGATAACATAGCCTTGGAAACAGCCCTGTCAGTTTATAAGGGAAAAGCCCTTATCAACTCGGTCAATGGCGAAGAAGAACGCCTTGCAAGTGTGCTGCCCCTGGTAAAGGAATACGATGCCTCAGTGATCGCGCTCTGCATGGACAATGATGGCATCCCCCCAACGGCAGAAGATCGTCTAAAAGTTGCCGCTAAAATGATTGATCGGGCAGATAAGATGGGCATTTCGGCTGACCGGCTGATTATTGATCCTCTGGCCCTAACCATGGGTTCTGATCACAATGCGGGCATGATCGCAATCGACACCATCCGCTTGATCGTTAAGGAATTCGGAGTGAACATCACCATGGGTGCCAGTAATATTTCCTTTGGCATGCCAGACCGCGCTCCCATTAATGCCACCTTTATCACCATGTCCATTCTTGCTGGATTGACCTGCCCGATTACTAATCCTCTGGATGAAGAGGTCAACCTGGCCATCCAGGCAGCTGATCTAGTGATGGGTCGGGATGAGTATGGAATGAACTGGATCAAAAACTACCGGGCCCGCTCAAAGGAATCTTAGGATCTCGAATGAACCTAACCAACGCTGAGCAAGCCTACCAAGAAATCAAAAAACGCATTATCAGAACCGAGTTAAATCCCGGGGCTGTCATCAACGAATCTGAACTGATGGACAACCTCGGGTTTGGCAGAACTCCGATCCGGGAAGCCCTGAAAAGGCTTCAGTCAGACGATCTAGTTGTGGTAAAACCTCGCCGGGGAATTTTCGTCGCCGAGCTGGCAATTACTGATCTTTCCCAAATCGTTGAGGTTCGGGTAGAACTGGAATCTTTGGCCGTCAGGCTGGCCACCGAGCGCAACACGAAGGACCAGCTTGCCCAGATGGAGAAACTGACTGAACAATATGAAAAATTCAGCAGTATATCAAAAGAAGAAATGATTGACCTGGACGACAAATTCCACTCCCTGGTCCGGGAAGCCTCTCATAACCGGTTCTTGATCTCCAACTTGGAGTACTATTACAATCTGTCCTTGAGAATCTGGTATTTGGCCCTACCACAGGCCGCTGCAGAGGAAATTGATATCAGTGCACACTGTGATATTTACAAGGCGATCAACGCCGGTGATGGAAATTTAGCCGCTGAGAGAATCGCTAAACACATCAGGGATTTTCATAAAACCATTAAGAACTATTTATAAAGAAAACAAATTTCATCTAGTTAGAAGGTTAAGGAGGTTTATTCAAATGAGTGATACTTTATCAGCTATTTCCACTATGATCATCGAAGGAAACTTCGTAGACATAATGGACAAAACCAATGCAGCCCTGGAAGAAGGTTTGGGTGCCGAAGAACTTCTCAATAACGGGCTCATGCCAGGAATGGACCATGTTGGTGTGGAATTCAAAGCCGGCAACATGTTTGTTCCCGAAGTGCTGCGCTCTGCTAAAGCCATGCAGGAATCCATGGATATTCTCCGCCCCATACTGGCAGATACAGGCATAGAGACTGCCGGTAAGATTGTCCTTGGGACGGTTAAAGGTGACCTGCATGATATTGGCAAAAACCTGGTTGGGATGATGTGTGAGGGAGCGGGTTTTGAAATTATCGATCTAGGCAAGGATATTGAGCCGGAAGCATTTGTTGAAGCAGTCAAGCAACATAAACCTAATATTCTGGGTATGTCCGCCCTGCTGACCACAACCATGCGCACCATGGATCGTACCATCAAGGCCCTGGAAGAGGCTGGTGTCCGCGACACAGTAAAAATTATGATTGGTGGTGCTCCTGTCACCCAGGATTTCGCAAATCAGATCGGCGCGGATGGCTACGCAGCCAATGCGGCCTCCGCCTCGGATATTGCCAGACAGTTTACCGGCTAATTAAGGATTAAACCTTCAAGGAGCATTAGTATGAGGACAAATTACCGCACAAATTCCGGCGTACGCTTCCGGATGTTATCTGACGATCAGCTTCAGGAGCTGTTTGACGGCGTTCTTCATGTCCTGGAGTATATTGGTTTGGAAGTAAAACACGAACACGCCAGAGAGGTCTTGAAAAAAGCTGGCGCTTGGGTAGACGGTGATCGTGTTCGGCTGCCATCCCATATGGTGAAAGATGCCCTGGCTAAAGCGCCTCGCAGCTTCACCGTGTTTGCCCGCGACGGCAATCCAGAACACGATATTCACATCGGTCCCGGGCGAGCCCATTTTGGCCCTGGCCCAACTTGTGTGAACTTCATCGACGTGGAAACCATGGAAAGGAGGCCTTATCAGCTCAGCGACGTACCTTACGTTGCCAAGGTTGTAGACTCCCTGCCCAATATCGATTTCTGTGAATCTCTTGGGTCTGTGGACAATGTTCCCTACGATCTCAGCGCCCTTTACGAATTTGCAGAAATGTTCCGGCACACTACAAAACCCATTGTGGCCTGGTCATTTGATTATTATGATTCCAATGCCATACATCGCATCGCAGTAGAGGAAGCTGGCGGACAGGATGCCTTTGAAAAACGCCCCACCTACATCCACTACTGTGAACCGCTCTCACCGCTGATTTCCACCACAGATTCGCTGAACAAGCTAGTTTTTGCAGCTGAACATCGCATTCCGTTGGTTTTCACCCCCTGCCCCCTGGCAGGCGGCACCGCACCAGTTACACCCGCAGGCATCATCATTCAGGCTGCGGCCGAATCCTGGATGGGCTTAACCATCGCCCAGAATATTCAACCTGGCAACCCCTTCATCATGGGTGGCGTGCTTTCCGTAATGGACATGAGCGCCATGATCCTCAGCTACGGTGCGCCCGAACTGTCCCTGATGATGGCCGGCATCACCGAACTGGCCCATTTTGCTGGTCTGCCGCTCTGGCAAACCGGTGGATGCACTGATTCTAAGACCTTCGATGAACAAGCTATCACTGAAGGTTCCATGTCTGTGTTCTTCTCCGCCCTTACAGGTGGAGATCTATGCCACGATGTTGGCTACACAGAAAGCGCCATGACAGGTTCGGTCTTCCAGTTGACCGCGATGGACGAAGCCATTGGCTATGCCCGCCGCATCACCCGGGGTATTGAAGTTAACGAAGATACCCTGGCCGTGGATGCAATCCATCGTGTCGGACCTAATGGACATTACCTCAAAGACGAACACACCCTCCGCTACTACAAGTCTGAATACTGGTTGCCCAATCTAATTGATAGGACATCCTATGAAGACTGGGTCATAAATGGCGAAAATTCTTTCAAGGACCGCACAAAAGCCAGGGTTCATAAGATCCTAGCCAACTATGAACAAGTACCCTTGAAACCTGAAACCGAAACATTGATTGATGAAGTTTTGGCAGAGGCCGAAGAATGGGTAAAGCAGCAAGAAGCTTAATTAGGAGATCATCAAAATGAGTGAAATAATATATGAGAAACTATCGACCGCGCTTTTGGAAGGCGACAGTATAACCAGCGCTTCCCTCACCCAGCAGGGACTAGATGAAGGTATTTCAGCCGAGAATTTGCTTAATAATGGGCTGCTCGTTGGCATGGATGAAGTTGGAGTTCGCTTCAAAGCCGGGGATATGTTTGTTCCAGAAGTGCTCATGTCCGCCGAATCCATGGCTTCTGGTATGTCCCTGCTCCGTCCAATTCTGGCCAAAAGTGGTGTCCAAATGGCAGGAAAGATCGTTATGGGTACTGTGAAGGGTGACCTGCATGATATTGGCAAAAACCTGGTCAGCATGATGTGTGAAGGTGCCGGGTTTGAGATTGTCAATCTCGGTTTTAACGTCGCACCAGAAGATTTCATTGAAGCCATTAAGGAGCACCAGCCCAATATTGTCGGCATGTCAGCCATGTTAACCACCACAATGCGGTCCATGGGGCATACCATCAAGGCCATTGAAGAAGCGGGTTTACGCGACCAGGTGAAAGTCATGGTTGGCGGAGCCCCCGTTGACCAGGAATTTGCAGATCGGATCGGCGCAGATGGCTACGGCGCCAACGCCCCTGCTTCTTCCGACCTAGCAAAACAATTGGTTGGTCTGAGCTGAGAGGAGAAAAACATGCAAGTTAATAAAACGAATTACTTCATAAACAATACACCGACATTTGAAGTGCTCTCTGAGGAAGAAATCGAAGCTATTTATTTCGCTGCTTTAACTGTCCTCTCTGAGACTGGTGTGCGAGTGTACAACAAAGAGGGCTACGACCTGCTTGGCGCCCATGGCGCTACAATCGAGGGAGTTGAAGAAGACAGCGCCCTGGTAAAACTGCCTCCCGAAATGGTGGATATTGCCCTCTCTACCTTACCCCGCAAAGTTGTCATTTACGGCGCGGATCCGTCAAAATACAAAATGGAACTGTTTAAAAACCAGATCTATTATGGGGCTGGATCAGATACACCGTTCACCATTGACCCCTACACAGGTGAACGCCGAAGGGCTGTTTATAAGGACGTCAAGAACTTTGCCCGCTTGGCGCAGGCCCTGCCCAACCTGGATTTCCATATGTCTTTGGGAATCGTTCAGGACACCGCGGTCGGCACCTATGACCGCTGGCAGTACCTAGCCATGCTGGAAGGGACCAATAAACCGATCAACATCACCGCCGTGGACAAAGATGGCCTGAAGGACCAGCTAGAAATGGCCTACATCCGGATAGGTGGAGAAAAGGAATGGTTAAAAACCCCCATTTTCTCACTATACATCGAACCAGTTTCCCCGCTCAGCCATTCAGTTGAAGTGATTGACAAACTTCTGTTCTGTGCTGACCACCGTATACCTTTTGTGTATACACCCTGTCCTCTGGCTGGTGCAACATCCCCCGCCACTCTGGCAGGCACTGCGGTGCAGGCTCTGACAGAAAGCTTGTTGGGCATTGTACTCAGTCAACTTCGCCGGCCAGGTGCTCCCATGATCATCGGTGGTTTGATGTCCGCAATGGACATGCGGACCGCGGTGTATTCCTACGGTTCACCTGAAATGGCCCTGCTCAGTTCGGCATACACCCAGATCACCAAATGGCTGGGTATTCCTGAATACGAGACCGCCGGCTGTTCAGATGCTAAGATGTATGACGAACAGGCCGCCATGGAAGCAACCATGAACATCGCCACAGCAGCCCTGAGCGGCGGCAACATGATCCACGACGTTGGCTACCTGGAACAGGGATTGACTAGCTCAGCAGCTATGATGGTGGCAGCGGACGAGATCATTGACATGGTCAAGCGCATCATGAGAGGTATTCCTGTGAATGATGGCACCAAAGCCCTAAATGTGATCCAAGATATCGGACCCGGTGGACACTATCTTGCCCATGACCATACCTTCGACCGCTTCAAGGACATCATTTGGAGACCCAAAATGATGGATCGCCAGAACTACGAAGGCTGGGTAGCTTCAGGAAGTAAGACTCACCGTCAGCGTGTGAATGAACGCGTGGTCGAAATTCTTGAGCGCGAAGAAGAACCCTTGATGGATGAGAAAATGTTCAAGGAGCTCAAGCGGATCTGTGATCTGGCCGATGAGAAGTACAAGGACCAGGAACTGGATATGGATATGTTTGTGTAATGTTTCTAACAGTTTAAAAACAAGGGGCGTGACCGAAGCTACATGGCGATCACGCCCCTTGATTGTCATGAGGTAGGAAGGTGAATAAAAAAAACCCGCCAGAAACTCTAGTATTGGGCATTGATGCTGGAGGAACCTACACCGATGGGGTGCTTCTTGAATATAACACCCACCAGATTATAGCTACCCATAAAAGCCTGACAACCAAACGAGATTTTTCAATCGGGATTGAAAATGTCATCAAAGGGATCGAGCTCGAGGATCCATCCGCTATTCAGATGGTCTCGATCTCCACTACTTTGGCAACTAATGCCATTGCCGAAGGGAAAGGAAAGCGTGTAGCGCTCTTTTTAATTGGATATGATCCAGATTTGATCAATTCCTTTGATATGGGCAAACGCTTTGCCACCCCCCATTATTACTACATTGATGGCGGACATGATCTGCATGGGCAGGAAAAAGCCCACCTGGATCTTCCAGATTTGCTCGATAAAACCAACACTATCAAGAATAAAGTAGATGCCATTGCGGTGTCTTCCTATTTCAGCCCCCGCAATCCTGAACATGAAATCCGAGCTCAAAACGCGATTGCCAGTATCTGCGGGCTACCTATAGTGCTAGGTCATCAACTCTCGACAGCATTAGGCTCCGTGGAGAGAGCAACCACTGCGGCATTAAACGCCTCCCTGCTGGCCGTTCTTCAGGAATTTATTATCGCTGTGCGAAGGGCTATGGAGCATAGGGGAATTAATGCCCCGCTAATGGTAGTTCGAGGTGATGGCACCCTAATGAACGATGAGTTTGCTGCCCGGTCTCCAGTGGAAACCATTCACTCAGGGCCCGCAGCCAGTGCGATTGGTGGTAGATTTTTATCCGGAGAGGATCAAGCCCTGGTTCTTGATGTCGGGGGAACGACCACAGATCTGGCATTAATCAAGGATGGCAAAGTCACTATTTCCGAAACCGGCGCGTCTGTTTCCGACTATCAAACCTCTGTTAAAGCCGCCAATCTGTTCTCGATCGGACTTGGCGGGGACAGCCACATCACCTTGGACAGGGACAATAAGATATCCATCGGACCTGAACGGGTAGTTCCGCTGGCTTTTCTATCCCTTCAGTATAAGAATGTTCAGGAACGGTTGAAAGCCCTTGCCAATCAAAGCTGGCCACCTCCTTACCCCCGAGAACTGGAATACTGGTACCTGCAGCGGGAAATTCCAGAACAAAATAATTTCACAGCTGGGGAACGCGAAGCGATCGATATTCTGAAAACCGGACCAAAACCTGCTATCGAGGTACTCAAGTCGCTGGGCTTCCTGGATACCAGCCAGGTCAACCTCGGCAACCTTTGGCGGGAAGAAGTTATCGGCAAATCAGGGTTCACACCTACTGATATCCTGCACGTGGATGGCCGACATACTCCTTGGGACGAAGAAGCGAGCAAAGCCGCTATAAGCGTGTTCAGCCATTATCTTAAGTGGGATGAAGACCAATTCCAGCTGATTTTCTGGGAGAATGTAACTGAAATAATTAGCAAAGCAGTAATCCATTTTTTGACCGAAAAGGAAATTCCCACCAGGAAAGATACCAACAATGAACTAGCGAACTGGTTGATGGACAACTCGTTTCGTCCGGAACACGAGCAGCTGGCAACCCGGATCGCCCTCAAAATACCCATAATCGGAATTGGGGCACCGGCCCAAGTGATGCTGGATGCTGTTGCTCGGACATTCTACACAGATCTTGTCCTGCCACCTCATTACTCGGTAGCCAATGCGGCCGGTGCAGTAGCGGGCAGTGTGATGGTTACAGAGGAAATTCTAATCTATCCCCATCTTTCAGCAGGAAATGTTGATGTAATTGGATATTACCTGCAGGCCAGGGATAACCGAAAAGAAATTGAAGACCTTGAGGCTGCCCTCACCGAAGCAAAAAAAATCGCAGAGGACAATGCCCTCTCTGCTGCCCTGCGATCCGGTGCAAACAACCCCGAGGTGATCGTGGAAGTAATTCAGGACGGGATGGACAGCTACCGGGTAAAAGCCCAGGCAGTTGGCAAACCCCGCCTGGAAGGATAGGTATATTGTGATGAAAATGAACAAAGTAGATACTAAAAAAGCTTATCAACTGCTGTGGGAGAAAATCACCACACTTGAACTGGCTCCGGGAGAGATCCTTAATATCGCAGCCCTGGCAGATGAACTGGGATTTTCACAAACCGCTATTCAGGAGGCGCTCAACCTACTGGTTCACGACCATCTTGTTGAAGCCCCGCCCCGCGGTTTGTTTGTAGCTGGGCTCCAGTTCAGTGACCTGGAAAAAATCAGCACGATCCGGCTCAACTTGGAAACACTGGCCGCTCAGCAGGCTGCACGGAACGCCACTAAAGATGATCTGGTCATTCTGAAAACATTGTGTAATGAAATTGCCGGGGATACCATCGAGCTTTTTGAGCTTGACCAGAGATTTCACCAAGCCATCGCTAAGGCAGCTCATAACACCTATCTGGCAGACACATTAAATCGTTTTTACGGTCTCTCCAAACGGCTATGGTTTCTTGCCCTCCCATATCTGGATTTCCTGCCCAGTGCAGTGAAATCCCATATTAATCTATCATCGGCAATACGGGAAGGAAACGAATCTTTGGCTATGGAAATCATGCAAAGACATATAGAAGAGTTTTATCTCAAAATACAGCAGATCATCCAAGACAAGAAATTAATATTGGATTAGTAGTTTATTGGAATAATCGGTTTTTACTAGTAGAAAGATATGGAGGCACACAATATGGCGAAAGTTACTGTAATTTTCGGCTCAGATATAAAGATCATCCAGGCTGAAGAGGGAGAGATTCTTGGCGACGTTATCTCAAGAACTGGCCTCCCCCTCGAACAACCCTGCGCAGGGCGTGGAACCTGCGGGAAATGCAAGGTTCTTGTAGAAGAAGGAACAGCACCTCCCGACGAAATTGAATTAAAGAATCTCACAGCTGGAGAAATCGCCCTCAACAACCGATTGGCCTGTCGGGCCCGGATCCAGGGGGAAACCCGAGTTGTGCTCTCCCCAATTGTGGTGTACTCCAATAAAATTTTCCGAGGAAGCAGCCGCTACAAAAAGCAAACTGACATTCCTCTTGGGCTAGCGATTGACCTTGGCACAACCACAGTGGCAGCCTTTTTAACCTGTCTGGATAACGGCGAAGTCGCTGCCGGCGGAGGAGGATTGAACCAACAAACCGTTTTTGGTTCAGATGTTATCTCCCGGTTGGCTGCTGTTCTGGACGATGATCAGAATAAAAATAGATTACACCGTCTGGCACTTGCTTCCATCAACCATGCAGTCGATTCTCTGAATCTTTCAGATAAAATCTGGCAGCGAATTCAGCAGGTAACCATCGTTGGGAATGTTGCCATGCATCACCTCCTTGCCGAGCTACCGCTTGACACACTTGCCTATATACCCTTTCAGCCCTATAAGAGCGGTACCATCAAAGATGCTAAAGAAATGATGGACGGCATCTTCCCGGAGCATGTAAAGGTCTCCCTCCCACCCCTAATTGGAGGATTTGTAGGATCGGATGCTCTGGCCTGTCTGGCCTATTTTAATTTTGACCAACCTGATGGCCCCATGCTGGCAATTGATCTGGGCACCAATGGAGAAGTAATGGTCACAGATGGGAAGCAGATCCTTACTGCATCAACTGCGGCTGGACCGGCCTTCGAGGGTGTAAATATCTCCTGCGGATCAAGAGCAGTGGACGGGGCAATAACAGACCTCACTCTTAATAACGGAGAGTTTGAACTAACTACTATCGACGGTGGCGATCCTGTGGGATTAACTGGATCTGGCCTGTTGGCAGCTATCGCAGCTTTCCGGCGGGCAGGCCTGATTGAAGAATCGGGAAGAATCAATCCCGAATGTGTGGCCTATGCAGAAAAACTTCACGATGGAACCGCAGAAAAACTGGATGCTGTCCCGGATGGTAGTGGAATCCCTGAGCCCTGTCTGGCTTTTCTGCAAAAAATCAGCCAAGATGACAAAGGCAGTCGCCGGATCCAACTGGCAGACGATCTGGATCTATATCTCACTCAACTGGATATCCGCGAACTGCAAAAAGCCAAGGGAGCGATCCGGGCCGCTGTGGATGTACTGCTGGCCAACCTCGATCTCAAGCCCGAGGACCTGACCCGCGTGATCCTGACCGGGTCATTTGGCGGCCAGGTCGATATCAGATCCATCCTGGAAATCGGCATGATCCCTGCCGTAAAAGAAGAGATTGTGGAAACAGCGGCCAATGGAGCTGGTTTTGGTGCAGCTATGTTCCTGACCGAGGAAGGTTTTGCTCTGGGAGAAAAATTAGCCCAGAAGGCCGATCAAATCGATCTCGATACAGATGCTCTATTCAACCAGTTTTATATTGAAGGTATGAAGCTGGCACCTTGATAATTTAGAGAGGCCATATTGATCCACAAAGAAAAAGGATTATCAAGCAAGTTATCAGGCATACTGCTGGTAATCGCAGCTACTATCTGCTGGTCGACATCCGGCATATTTATTAATCTCATTATCCGCAAAAGCGGTTTTTCTGCAGTTAGCCTGGCATTCTGGCGTGATCTGACCACCGCCCTTTTGCTTTTCATCGGCATCTTGATCATCAAACCCGGATTGCTAGTGGTTAAAAAAAATGATCTACCCTGGCTGATCGGCATGGGCTCCATCAGCATCGGTGTCTTCCACGTCTTCTGGAACCAGGCGGTGGTGATGCTCGGAGCTTCGCTGGCAACTGTGGTTCAGTGCAATGCCCCCATTTTTGTCACCATCATGGCCTGGTTCTTGTTTGGAGAAAAAATCACAACTCGGAATATTATCGCTGTGATCCTCGCTGCCGTAGGTACCATCCTGGTTTCTGGAATTCGGGGCGCAGGTGACTGGAAAATAGTCCCCATCGGTCTGCTAATCGCCCTCGGTTCCGCAATCACCTATGGATCGTTAAGCCTATTCGGGAAAAAGCTCAGCGGTGACTATAGTGCCTGGACCATTATGTTTTATATCTTTACCTTTGGCACTATTACACTATTTGCTGTTCAGCTAGGCCAACCTGACCCGTGGCCGACTAAACCAGACTTCTTGGCCCTTTTTAGCGGATTTGTTTTATTTTCCACCATCGCTGGCTTTAGCCTTTACACCAGCGCATTGAAGCTGCTCCCTGCCAGTGTTGCATCCATCACTGCCACATCAGAAATCTTCTTTGCGGCTATCCTCGCATATATTTTCCTTAATGAGCGCATGGATATTTGGCAGATTTTTGGCTCATTATTAATAATTACAGGTGTGATTCTGGTCACCCTGGCGAAAGATAACAGCCAGGGTGAGGAATTGTTAAATGGCTGAGTATATCCTGGGAATTGATACCGGTGGCACCTATACAGATGGCGTGTTGATCCACCGGGAATCAAGGGAAATCCTTAAATCGACCAAAACATTAACTACAAAACCAGATTTATCTGAAGGCATCCTCGCCGCGCTAGCTGATCTACTTCCAGCGGATCCATCTCAAATCAAACTGGTAGTAATATCTACTACTCTAGCAACCAATGCCATTGCAGAAGGCAAAGGCCAGCCCGTGGGTTTATTCCTGCTGGGTTATGATCCCGAACTGATTCAGCAGTTTTCACTCGATTCCCGTTTTGCGACCACCAGCTACCACTATATTGAAGGTGGACACGACCTTTACTCGAATGAACAAGCTCCCCTCGACTTAGAAAGCATCCGCTTGACTGCAGATAAGATCAAAGACAAAGTTGACGCCATAGCAATTTCCGGATATTTCAGCCCTTTTAATTCCAGTCACGAGGAACAGGCTTTCCAAATTATTTCCGCCAGGCTAAACCAGCCAGTAGTCCTGGGTCATGAGCTTTCTACCCGTTTGGATTCCGTCCAGCGAGCGACCACGGCCACCCTGAACGCCTCTCTGCTCGGCCATCTGCAAGATTTCATCCAAGCTATGGAAAAATCTCTAAAAGAGCATAATATATCAGCTCCCCTGATGGTTGTGCGGGGGGATGGCGCCCTTGTTTCAGCAGATACTGCCCGGCACCGGCCGATTGAAACAGTTCATTCCGGACCTGCTGCCAGTGCGATTGGCGGAAAATTTCTGGCCGGCGTTGATAAGGCTTTGATTATAGATATTGGCGGCACCACCACCGATATTGCTTTGATTGAAAACGGTCAGCTTCAGATCCGGGAAGAGGGCACAACTGTAGGAGATTACCGGACAGCTGTCAGAGCTGCCAACGTGCATTCCATAGGCTTGGGGGGAGACAGTTTCATCCAGATCAATCTGGAAAATCAACTGGTGATTGGCCCAACCCGAGTCCAACCCATCTCATCGTTGGCAAATTTTCATCCCCGTGTTCTAAAACACCTGAAGAAGTTGGCAACCGAAAATCATAAAAAACCCAACCCGAGAGATCTTGAATTCTGGTACTTAATCAGACAGCCACCACGGACACCTACCAATCCTCGGGCAAAAAAGGTGGTTGAACTACTCCAGGAAGGTCCGTTAAGCCTGCCGGAACTACTTGAGAAATTAGATATTTTCCACTCACTACAGAGTGGGACAACATCGCTGATCCGGGAGGAAGTCATAGGTGTTTCCGCATTGACTCCAACAGATCTATTCCATGTAAGAGGGGATTACACCCCTTGGAATAAGGAGGCTGCCCGGATTGCTGCTCAGCTGATGGCAATCCATCTGCAAATCGACCTGGATGAATTCATAGACCGCTCCATCAATCATATAATTACCAAGATTACCCGAGAGGCCATCACCTACCTGACAGGCCAGTCCCTCGAGCCAGCCCCCTATTATGCTAGTCCGGACGATTTGGGTTTATGGTTATTTAATGAGAATGCCAACCAAGATGATCCCTACCTGGGCAGTGAGATCTCACTTAAAATGCCCCTTGTCGGGATTGGTGCCCCGGCGACCCTGTTCCTTCCGCAGGTTGCAAAACTGCTACACACCGAATATATTTCCCCACCCCATTACCAGGTTGCCAATGCAGTTGGCGCTGCAGTTGGCAGCGTGATAGTCTATCAAGAAGCCTGGGTGATCCCCCAATCCAGAGATCTGAGGACTGTAGGCTATTATGTACAATCAGGCGGCGAAAGGAAGCGTTTCCAAACCCTGCAGGAAGCCCTTGATTATGGCGAAATTATCACCCGGGAAAAAGCACTGGCCCAGGCGGAAAAAGCTGGCCTTAGAGATCCCATCATCAAGATTGACCAGCTTCCGGATGGTGCGGAAAGCTACCGGATCCGATCTCAAGTAATTGGAAATCCAGCTGCTTAGCATCTCCATTTTTCAACTCGATCTAAAAATATACTATATAAAAAACACTGAAGATCTCAAGACTTTCAGAGTTTGATAATTTATAGACTGCTAATTACCCCAAGGATAGATCAAGGTAAAGCATCACGATCACACCCGCCATGGTCCTTATCGTTGCAAATCGCTCATACCCGTACCGTGGGTTTCTGGGATTATTTCATCGCTGATCACATATAGCCCTGGCCGCCACCGCAAAACCCATTGCGTAGGGTAATAGCGGGCGCATAAACTAAACTGCGATAACACTTAATATCGTCAATGGTATCTCAATCAGTACCGCTCTGATTCCGACCAAACCAGCATAAAAATACGTCCCCATACTAGCGTTGAGTGCAGCCACCGCAACTGCCAAGCCCGCAGGGATATTTTAAATACCAATTGCCAGCATTAATGGAAGCGTGTTCGTTAAATTTCCCGATCCAAAACCAACACCCACTGCCAGGCCTTCAGGTATATAGTGGAGTGTGATTGCGAGGATGAACAGCCACACTACCCGGAGTCGCCTTTGAAGGGGGGGATTTATCCTCTAGACAATCGGTAATGCCGAACCGGTCGGACTGACCAGATCCAGTCTCTTGGCCACCATTGCAGCATTCAGGGAGGTGGGACTGATCGAGGAATCGGGAAAGATAAATCCCGAGTGTAAAGCCTACAAAGAACAGATTAATAATGGCGATCATGACCAGTACATAGAACCCCAGAGAGGGAAACCCCTTCCCAAGCCCTGCCTGGAATTCCACCAGAAAATCAGCCGGGATAACCAGGGAAGAAAACGCATTCTGCTAAATTCCAAAATGGATTTGTACCTCTCTCAACTTGATATCCGCGAGCTGCAGAAAGCCAAAGGCGCTATCAAGGCAGCAGTCTATTTCCTAATGGCCAATCTCGGTCTCGACCCCGCTGACCTCACCAAAGTGATCCTGACCGGTTCGTTCGGGGACCAGGTGAATATCAAGTCCATCCTGGATATTGGCATGATTCCCCCGGTTAATCAAAATATCGTCTAGACAATTGCCAATGGGGCAGGATTTGGCGCTGCTATGTTCCTCAACTAGGAAGGTTTTACCCTGGGTGAAAAAATCACCCAGCTGGCAGAACAAGTCAACCTTGACACCGATCCCCAGTTCAATTACTTTTATATTGACTGTATGAGACTGGCACCCTGAATAAGTTAAAACAAATGGATAAAAACCCTACTCAAAGCAGAAGTAGAATTATCGGGATATTCCTGGTAGTTTTTGCTTCCATATGTTGGGGCTCATCCGGTATCTTCATCTTTATTATCGTGGAGAAAGGTGGATTGAGCGCCGTAGGATTGGCATTCTGGCGGGACCTGGTCTCCTCGCTCGTTCTACTGGTTGGGTTGCTTGTGGTCAATCCAAAACTATTGCGAGTAAAAAAGGTGGACCTACCCTGGCTGATTGGCATGGGCGTGATCAGCATTGGCATTTTTCATATCTTCTGGAATATCGCCGTCCTGAGATTGGGTGCATCATTGGCTACAGTAATTCAATCAAATGCGCCAATCTTTGTAACATTTATGGCTTGGATCTTTTTCAAGGAACAGCTTTCTGTCCGGAAGATGTTGGCAATGTTGGCCGCAGTTGGAGGGACAATCCTGGCTGCTGGAATAATCGGTAATTGGGATTTTCAGGTTGATTCGGTAGCGATTTGGATTGGCCTTGGATCAGCATTCACCTATGGCACCCTGTCGCTGTTTGGCAAGAAACTTGTCGGGGATTACAATTCCTGGACGATCACTTTTTACATCTTCTTGATCGGCACATTGACCATTTTCATCTTCCAGGGTGGTCAACCGGAACCATGGCCAATCGGCAGTGGGATTCTGCCCTGGATGATGGGATTTGTGTTGATGTCAACTATCTTGGGTTTTGGGCTCTATACAAGAGCCTTATCCATGCTCCCAGCCAGTGTAGCCGCTATCATATCTACAGCCGAGATCCTCTCTGCCTCAATTCTCGCTGCAATCTTCCTGGGGGAACGTTTGGGAATTTGGCAGATACTGGGTGCAGCTCTAATTATTATGGGTGTTGTGCTCGTGTCGCTGAATAAATCAAAAACCGAAGAGCAGTAATCTATAATTTATCGATTGATAATCAGATTATATATTTGCTCCAATTCGCCGGGCGATTAATCGCCCGGTTTTTATTTGCGCCCTATCGGGCTCGTAATAAGAAAATTATCGCGTATTGTGAAAATACAGGGGGAAATAATGACTTATACGAAGCTTTATTATCATGTAATTTGGAGCACAAAAAGACGAAGACCATTCTCTTTAAATATACAAAAGCAAAGATCAGGAGTGCTGATTCTATTATTGCTGAGGTTTAGGATTTAATAATTCTAAAGCAGTAATCTTACCCTAGGGAAATATCCAGGTATAACATCACCATCACGCCCACCATTGTCCCTATTGTTGCTAATCGTTCATTCCCCGTACCGTGGGTTTCTGGGATTATTTCATCACTGATCACATAAAGCATGGCCCCTGCCGCAAAACCCATTGCGTAAGGTAAAAGCGGACGCATAAACTGAACTGCGATCACACCTAATATCGTCAAAGGTATCTCGATCAATCCCGCCCGGATTCCAACAAAACCAGCATAAAAATATGTCCCCATACCAGCATTAAGTGCAGCCACAGCAACTGCCAATCCCTCAGGAATATTTTGAATACCAATTGCCAGCATTAATGGAAGAGCATCTTCTAAATTTCCCGATCCAAAAGCAACACCCACTGCCAGTCCTTCAGGCATGTTGTGGAGTGTAATTGCGAGAATGAACAGCCAGACTGCCCGGATTCGTCCTGTTTCCGGGCCTTCATGTCCCCGTCCTGGATGAAAATGAGGAACAAAACGGTCTCCCAAAATGAGAATTAATACTCCAAACACCATGCCAATCAATACCGGAATAATGCCACCGTATTCAACTCCGGGAAGTATAAGACTGGTGAAACTTGCAGCCAACATCACACCAGCAGCAAAACCCAGCGCTCCGTCCAGGAATTTTTGGGAGGGCTTTCTCCAAACCAGTACTGCTAAAGCTCCCAGTGTGTTCAATAATGTTATAAAAAGACCGCCAACGACCCCCTGCCAAATAGGGTTGCTGCCAGCTATATTTAGAAATGTTTGTTGTAACCAGGCCATATTTTATACTCCACTAAAAGAAGTATCCCGCTCTAAAAAATAGTACTGGTTTCCCATTACATATTCTTTCAGCAGGATTCTCAACCTTAGATACGCTCAGCAGGCAATACCTTACCCCGACCTACCTGGGACAGCGAAGTCTGCTCTGAATGACAGGTAAGAATCTCTGCGGCTGACCCATCAAAATAGAGATCCAATCACTGATGATCTGACGGGAATTTGACAATAAGATATAATATATATCAATATATTCATAATAAACGGACTGGTGTATGATTTTCTATTGCTCCTGTATACAGCGGGGATCATAATCCTGCTTCCCCAAATTACTGATCAAAATTGGTCTGGAAGCCGGAAAGATTTCCGCACATTATCAAAACGATAAGGCTTTCAGTATATGTATGATCGGTTTTTAATTTAATGAGGAAGCGGAATGCGGGAATTAATACCTTACGTAAAAAGAATATCTCTTGACGAAGGCATGCCTTCACTGGTGGGAAACACTCCTCTACTACCCCTGGTGACCCTGGCCGATAGAACCACAAGCAAAGTCCAGGTATTAGCTAAGGCTGAGTGGTTCAACCCGAGCGGTTCCGTGAAGGACCGGCCGGCCTGGGGCATTATTCAAAATGCCCTCCACAAGGGATTGATATTGCCTGGCATGCACCTTCTGGATTCAACTTCCGGTAATATGGGTATAGCCTATGCCACTTTTGGTTCCGCCCTGGGTATCCCAATCACCTTAGCCATCCCTTCAAATGCCAGTCCTGAAAGAGTAAAGATCATGAATGCTCTGGGAGCTAAGCTGGTGCTTACCGATCCCCTTGAGGGATCCGACGGTGCCATCCAGATTGCCCAACAAATGGCTGAAGAACACCCGGAACTGTATTATTACGCCAATCAGTACGACAACCCTGCCAACTGGAAGTCCCACTACCGCACCACCGGTCCTGAGATCATCGAGCAAACAGACGGGCAGGTAACCCATATTGTACTGGGCATGGGCACAACCGGAACATTGACCGGTGTCTCCCGTTATATGAAAGACAATTACCCTGATGTCCAGATTATTGGCGTCCAACCGGATTCACCCTTCAACGGATTGGAGGGTTTAAAACATATGCCATCCTCTATTCAACCGGGCATATATGATCCTGCCGCGGCCGACCGCATTGTACCCATCAGGACAGAAGACGCATATGACATGGTACGCTGTCTGGCACGGGAAGAGGGCTATTTCATCGGAATATCCTCGGGAGCTGCAGCTGTTGCTGCCCGCCAAATTGCGAATGAGCTAGACCAGGGCGTTGTGGTAACTGTATTTCCTGACGCCGGTTTCAAATATCTCAGCGATGAAGAATTATGGAAGGAATCATGAACATATACATCTCCGCAGACATTCTGGATCAGATCCAGTCACACGGTGAAAACACCTATCCCAATGAAGGAGCAGGTTTGATGTTGGGTAAAGAAGAAAATTCTAAACGAACCATTGAAAAACTATTGTTCCTGGAAAATGCCCGGGAGGAAGAGAATCAACATAACCGCTACCTGATCACAGTAGAAGATATGCTATGGGGTGAAAAAGAAGCTGACCGACTGAATTCATCCATTCTGGGTATTTTCCACTCTCACCCGGATCACCCGAATCTCCCCTCGGAATATGATCGGGAATTTGCAATCCCGTGGTATTCATACCTGATCACCAGCATAAATAATGGAAAAGCTGCTGGAAGCCGGTGTTGGCGATTGAGAGACGACCGGTTAAGTTTTTCTGAAGAGATTATACAAACCCTTACGATCAGATAGAAGAGAATTAGAGTCAGTTATAGCGGACATCAAGCCACTCACACAATGCAAGTTTATAATAAATATCAGTAGAGGAAATATGCCTACACTAAAAATACCCACACCGTTACGCCCTTATGCAGAAGGACATAGCACTCTTAATCTTCCCGGCCAAGTTGTGGAGGAAGTTCTTGAGGGGGCTGTTGCAACTTATCCGTTGTTAAAGAAACACCTTTTTAATGACGAAGGAAAGTTGAGACCTTATGTAAACATTTTCCTGGGCGAAGATAATGTCAATCAGTTAGCAGGACTCAAGACCCTATTATCAGATGCGGATACCCTGTTGATCATTCCCTCCATCGCTGGAGGATAATACAACCCACAGGAGGGATTATGCTCCCTGAACTCTCACATAAGGAAATCCATCGGTACTCCAGACATCTATTGATCCCCGATGTTGGATTAGAAGGTCAAAAGAAATTGAAAGCTGCTTCAGTTCTTATCGTTGGAACTGGCGGACTCGGATCACCTGTCGCTCTTTACCTGGCAGCCGCCGGTGTAGGCCGGATCGGGTTGGTTGACTATGATGTAGTGGATTTTTCCAACTTGCAGCGCCAAGTCATCCATGGTGAATCCAGGTTGGGTGACTTGAAAGTTGAATCTGCCCGGGAACGGATGTTGGATCTCAATCCAGAAATACAGATCGATGTATATAACGAAGTCATTAACTCAGAAAATGCCTTCCGGATTGCCGACCCCTATGAAATCATCGTTGACGGGACCGACAACTTCCCCACTCGCTACCTGATCAACGATCTGTGTGTCCTGACTGGAAAAACCAATGTCTATGGATCCATTTTTCGTTTCGACGGTCAGGCCAGTGTCTTTGGTGCGGAAGAAGGTCCTTGCTATCGATGCCTATTTCCTGAGCCGCCACCTCCCGGATTAGTACCATCCTGCGCAGAGGGGGGAGTCCTGGGTGTACTTCCAGGAACCATCGGCAGCATCCAGGCTACAGAAACCCTCAAGATCATCCTTGGTATCGGTGAGCCGCTTATCGGCCGGCTGCTGCTTTATGATGCCCTCGATCTTTCATTCCAGACAGTCAAACTTCACAAGAACCCGGAATGCAAAGTATGTGGAGAGCACCCGGAGATCACAGGGCTGATCGATTACGAAGCATTTTGCGGCATGCCGGCCCATGACCATGATGAAGGATCCGCCGGTGAGGAATGGGATATCACCGCATTACAGCTATCATCGCGTCTAAAGGAAAATCCAGGACTGCGGCTGATCGATGTCAGGGAACCACACGAGAGGGAAATATCCAACCTGGACGGATCAGAGTTGTTCCCGCTGGGTCAATTCGCCGCCCGGCTGAATGAGCTGGATAGCGCGGAAGAGTTAGTAATCTTCTGCAAAGCAGGCACACGCTCGACCAGGGCGCTGGAAATCCTGGCCAGTGCAGGTTTCAAAAAGATGAAAAATCTAAAAGGTGGCATCAATTCCTGGGCAATCGATGTGGATCCCAACCTGCCTATATACTGATCATCTAGGGACGGAGTCCTTAGAAAAGACTTCGTTCCTTATCGTTGCATGATGGCAATACAAAATTCTTCTAATCCCGAATTATTGGCAAAATTATTACTGGACAGGCTGGAAAGGATCTCGGCTGATTCTAGCTGGGCGCATCAAGCCAGCGGTGTGCGGGCATCTATAGCCAAAATTATCACCCAAGGCGATCCTGATTTGACCCAGCTCTCCCCGTTGCTGGATTTAGGTTTTCTGATCCTGGAAAACGCCGCGGTGAGATATCCAGAGGAGTGAAGGGTTGGATGAGTCTTCTTCGCTTCTGGTCCTCCCATTCCCGGGACGCCCCAACATCGTATGCATCAAAATCACAGAGAGTGATTTCCATCAACGATACCCGAGGACAGGTGTCGGATCCTCGAAAAATGAAATGGGACCTCAAATCGCGGAAGAATATCACTACACCCACGTTCTAAATAATTGCTATAATAATTAAGGTATTTCAGCAGGAGCGCCGCAGATGGAGCAGCCCCGAAAAGAGATTATTAGCTACAGGGAAGTCAGCAAGCTGATCTCCCTAATTCTCCCCCAATTTGAAACTGAGTTTAACGCAATTATTATGATATCGCCTGGCGGAATCATACCTACAGGTATGATTGCAGCTGCGGCAGGGATCGATGAAATCTACCTTGCCCAGGTCCAGTTTCCCTCAGAAGCTGACCTGGAAGAAGCAAGACTCTTTACCTGGCCCAAGGTCTCTCAATTCCCGGCAGACGCCCCCCTGGCCGATAAAAGAGTCCTTGTAATGAATAATGCCTGGGGTTCTGGACGAACAACCTGGGCTGTCTATAAGCAAGTAGAAGGTGCCGGAGGCATTCCTAGCACCTGCGTTTTGCACTACAATCCCTACAGGAATTTGCTTAAATACCAACCTGATTATTACGGAGCCATCACAGACACATATATAATATACCCCTGGGATATTGACCAGGCAGGGCCTGAACGTGTATTTCTGAAAAGTGGGGGACGCGGTTAGTTCGATTTCGGATTGTTAAGCCCAAAAGAATGCGACCACAAAACCAATGCTCAATCCCAGGAGGGTCCCAAGGATCGCCTCGCCGGGTGTATGGCCCAGAACTTCCTTAAGTTTTTCCTGGGGAGGGATCTTCCCTTTCGAAAATTCTTCAATGATCGAGTTTATCAAGACAGCCTGTTTCCCAGATTCCCTGCGGACACCAGTCGCATCATAGATCACGATCATCGCGAAAATGGCTGACACAGCAAATACCGCAGTATCAAAACCCATGGTCATGCCTATCGACAAAGCTGTTGCACTGACCATGGCAGAGTGTGAACTTGGCATACCACCTGCCTGAAATACCAACGCCCAATTCCATCTCTTTAATAAGATGAACTCGATCATTACTTTCAACACCTGGGCAATAAACCAGGCCGTTAATGCTGCCAGCAGGACTGGATTTAATAATAAGATCTCTTTAAGACTCATCATCACCTTTAAGAACTTCTTCAACTTTTAACTCTGCTTCATCGAGCAGAGAAATACAGTACGAAGCCAGAACCTGACCGCGTTCAAAATACAGCAGGGTCTTTTTTAGATCATTTTCCCCACTTTCCAGGGTCTGCACCAGCTCCTCCAATTCTTGAAGAGCTTCTTCGTATGATAATTCTTCCATGGGTTTAAATTTCAGATCGCTCACATTAACTTCCTTTAGATCCAATTCTCTTCCCGGTAGGTTCCAAACACTTCCTTCATTACATCAGTGATCTCTCCGAGTGTTGCATAAGCATGGACCGCTTCTAAAATATATGGCATGGTATTCTCGGTTCCCTGGCAGGCAATCCTTAATCGATCAAGTGATTGCCCAACCCGGCCCTGGTCCCTCTCTTTTTTCAATCGCTGAATGCGTCCAATTTGTTTTTTATAGCCTTCCGGATCCATTTTCAGGAGAGGAATCGCTGGTTCTTTTTGATCCTTGTGGGCATTTACACCGATCACTTTTCTAATATTCTGGTCAATCTCCCGTTGATAACGATAGGCAGAATCTGATATCTCGCCCTGGAAAAAGCCGCGCTCAATGGCTGGCAGCACACCACCCAACTTCTCTATTCTATCAAAATATTCGTATGCTTGACTTTCCATTTTGTCAGTTAACGCTTCCAGGAAATAGGACCCTCCCAGGGGATCGACACTATTTATCACACCAGATTCTTCAGCGATGATCTGTTGAGTCCGTAAAGCAATAGTTGCAGCGTGTTCGGAAGGCAATGCCAGCGCTTCATCCATGCTGTTGGTATGAAGGGACTGTGTCCCGCCCAACACTGCAGCCAGGGCTTGGATTGCTACCCGGACAATATTGATCTCTGGTTGCTGCGCTGATAATGAAACGCCAGCTGTCTGCGAATGGAACCGCAACAACCAGGAGCGCGGATTTTGAGCCCCAAACGTCTCTCTCATCTCCCGGGCCCATATCCGCCGGGCTGCTCTGTATTTGGCAATTTCTTCAAAAAAATCATTGTGGGCATTAAAGAAAAAGGATAGCCTGGGAGCGAATTCATCAATTTTTATCCCTCTATCAATGGCCCAGCGCACATATTCCAACCCATCTGCAAGGGTAAAAGCCAGCTCTTGAACAGCAGTCGCACCCGCTTCCCTGATATGATATCCAGATATACTGATCGTATTCCAGAGCGGAACCTCTTTTGTGCCATATTCAATCGTATCAGTCACCAACCGCATCGACTGCTCTGGAGGGAAAATATATTCCTTCTGAGCGATGTATTCTTTAAGAATATCGTTTTGAAGGGTGCCTCGCAGCTGCGCCTTGGATACTCCCCTCTTCTCCGCCGCGGCAATATACATAGCCCAAACAACTGCCGCAGGTGAGTTGATGGTCATGCTGGTAGAAATCTTGTCCAGAGGCAGGCCCCCTAGAAGGAGCTCCATATCCCCTAATGATGAGATAGCAACACCGCAGCGGCCAAATTCTCCCTCAGCTTCCGGCGCATCAGTATCAAAACCCATTAATGTGGGCATATCAAAAGCAACAGACAAACCTGTTTGCCCTTGTTCCAGCAGATATTTGAATCGCTGGTTGGTTTCTTCTGCTGCCCCAAAACCGGCAAACATACGCATGGTCCATTGCCGGGAGCGGTACATGGTTGGATGCACACCACGCGTGAAGGGATATTGGCCGGGGTAACCGATAGTTTCCGTGTAATTACTATCCGCCAGATCAGCTGGTGTATAGAGACGATTTATCAATTCCGATGATGTGGTGATAAACTGGTTTCGCCGTTCGGGAAAACGATCAAGGATAGGCTGAAGGGTTTCTTCCTCCCAGCGTTTGATTCTTTTTTGGAGATCCTCTATTTCCTGCTGGTCAGGCATGCAACCTCCTCAATTCTCGATGGATCCAATCCCTAAAAATTATAGCACTCTTTGTAAGGTTGATTTCGCCTCAGGGCTTAAAATAGGGAGGGTCTTAGTGCCTCCAACTCTTTCTTTGGTATACTACCCACATGCAAAAATCAGCCCCAATTGGGGTTATTTCCAAAGATCTGCAGTTGGCTTTGAAAAAGTCTGGCTTGATCTACAAAACAGACCAGGTCACTCGCCTTTTATACAGCACGGATGCCAGTATTTATCAGGTCATGCCTCTGGGTGTGGTCTGGCCCCGGGAAGGCAGCGAAGTATCTGCCGTGCTCGAAATTGCCCACAAACATAATGTTCCTGTTCTTCCGCGGGGTGCCGGCAGCAGCCTAGCCGGTCAGGCTATCGGCGAAGCGATCATACTGGATTTTTCCCGCTATATGGATCAAATCCTTAATATAAACCCGGAGGAAAAAACAGTAACTGCCCAGCCCGGCGTAGTACTGGGACCCCTTAATCGCGAGTTGGCAGCTCATAAACTGATGTTTGGTCCTGACCCTGCCAGCGCAGACCGTGCTACCATCGGAGGTGTACTGGGAAATAATGCTACTGGCGCCCATTCTATCCTTTACGGCATGGCCCATGACCACGTCCTGGAAACTGAAACAATTCTATCGGATGGAAGCTGTGCCATTTTGAAAGAACACAATAATGGGTCCCTTACGGGTGTACTTCGTCAAAACACACTTGAAAGTGCTGTATATCGCGAACTCCCAATAATCCTAGAACGCTACCGGGATGAGATCAAAGAAAATTATCCCAAAACCTTCCGCAACGTAGCTGGATATAACCTGAATATTCTGGCCGGGCAGAAAGCGATCAACCCCGCCACATTACTGGTTGGGTCAGAAGGTACTTTAGGCATCATCACTGCTGCCAAATTGAATCTAGTTTCCCGACCTGCGCATAAAATCTTGTACTTGATCCACTTTCAAGATCTGGGTGAAGCCCTTTCCACTGTGCCAGAGATCCTGAAAACCCAACCCAGCGCCGTGGAACTTATAGACCGCATGTTAATTCAGCTGGCAAGGGCCAATCCTGCCTATCACCCTCTCCTGGAAGCAATCCAGGGTGATCCTGAAGCAGTCCTGGCTGTAGAATACCAGGCAGATGATCCCGGTTCGATCACCGGAAAGGATCGTCTGCTCAAACGTTATGGTCCAACAGTACCGCTTGTAGAACCCCAGGCCCAGGATCGGATATGGAAAGCACGCAAAGTCGGTCTGGGTATCTTACAAAGCAAAAGGGGCGATGCCAAGCCAACAACTTTCATTGAAGATGCCGCGGTTCCCGTTGAGCACCTTGCATCCTATGCTCTGGGAATCAAAGAGTATGGAGAAGAGATCGGCATTGGGGAAATTGCTTTTTATGCCCATGCCAGCGCAGGTTGTTTACATATTCGGCCCCAGGTAAATCTGAAGAGCGGAGACGGATTAAGGCAAATGAGGTTATTGGCAGAACGATCATTATCCCTGGTTCAGCAGTTTGGCGGAACAACCAGCGGAGAACATGGAGAAGGAATCGCCCGGGGAGAATTCACTGAAAAACTTTACGGCCCGGCACTCAGAACAGCATTCCAGGAAGTCAAAGAGGTTTTTGATCCTGATTATCGTCTAAATCCCGGAAAGATCATCAACCCGCCGACGATGGACCAAAGCAGTTTATTGCGCTACGGGGTGGATTACCAGGCCGATCATAAACCTGCCCGGACCTTGTTGAGTTTTAAAAAAGATCTTGGTTTTGACCGGGCAGTGGAAATGTGCAATGGGTCAGGCGTTTGCCGCCAGCTGGAAGGTGGTGTGATGTGCCCCTCATTCCAGGCTACCCGCAATGAGGAGTTCAGCACCAGGGGGCGATCTAATCTACTCCGGGCTGCCATGACAGGCAAGCTGGGTCCAAAAGGAATGACATCCAATGAACTTTATCAAGCTCTGGACTTGTGTCTTTCATGCCAGGCTTGTCTAAGCGAATGCCCTTCCGCAGTAGACATGAGCAAACTTAAGGCAGAATTCCTGCACGGATATTATCAGGCCCACGGCCTTCCATTCCGGAGCTGGTTTTTTGCCAATATTGCAGGAGTGAGCCGTCTAGCACAGTTCTTTGCCCCCCTTGTCAATCTGATCCTGAAATCTCCCCTGTCAAAACTGCTGTCCCTGATCGGAATTCACCCGCAACGGAAAATGCCAGCTTTTGCCACCCAGACCTTTACGGGCTGGTATGGAAAAGAACACCACAAGAATGAGAACACTGTAGGGCAGCAAGCAGTGTTCTTCTATGATACCTACCTGGAATACAACTACCCCCATATCGGAAAAGCCCTGGTTAATATCTGCAACAAAGCAGGCGTTGACCTGATAGTGTTGAAGGAAAAAGTGGACTCAGGAAGACCGGCTTATTCAAAAGGCGTATTAAATAAAGCCCAAACCCTGGCCAGAAAAAACATCGGGGTTCTAACTCCATATGCAGAGCAGGGAATCCCCATTATTGGCTGCGAACCCAGCGTTATGGTAATGTTAAAAAAGGAATACCGGGATCTTGTCCCCGGGCCAGACGCAGACCGGGTCGCTGAATTTTCTATGCAGGCAGAAGAATTCCTGCTCCAGAAAGTAGCTGACAGCCAGGTTCAATTTGATTTTGATCAAAAGCCCCGCAAGATCCTTTTTCACGGTCATTGCCAGCAAAAAGCCAACTTTGGCACAGCAGCGACTCTGCGGCTGCTGGGATCCATACCCGGAAGTACAGTTGAAGAGATTGATGCCGGATGCTGTGGCATGGCAGGCGCATTTGGTTACGAAAAAGAACATTATCAACTTTCAATGGAAATTGCAGAGCTGAAGTTAGCACCTCAGATTCGGCACGCCGATCGAAAAACCATTATCTGTGCTTCTGGCACATCCTGCAGAGAGCAGATCGCTCATACAACAGAACGCACAGCCAAACACCCGTTAGAAATTTTCGCAGAAGCACTTCTTTGAAACTTTTATTAAGGGTTTTCGTATTCAATATCGCTGAGTATATTATCAGGAATGATTTAGTAAAGGAATAATTACATGGAATGGATCGCATTACCAGAAAGCTGGATAGCTCTCTTAACGTTAACTGCGCTTGAGATCGTATTGGGAATTGACAACATTATCTTTATCTCGATCCTGGCTGGCAAACTTCCGGAAAACCAGCAGAAAACTGGGCGTCAAGTTGGCCTGCTGTTGGCCATGCTCACCAGGATATTACTTTTATTCTCGATCGCCTGGTTAACTCGTCTTACTGCACCATTATTCAGTGTTTTTTCGTACGATATTTCAGGCCGGGATTTGATCTTGATTATCGGTGGTCTATTCTTGTTGGGCAAGAGCACCTTTGAAATTCACGAACGGCTTGAAGGCGAAGAAGGGCATGCCTCCGAGAAAGTTGCCGCCACCCTGGGAAGTGTGATCGTTCAGATCATGCTGCTAGACATCGTCTTTTCACTGGACTCAGTCATAACAGCTGTAGGAATGGTAGATGAAATTGCCATCATGGTCACAGCCGTTGTGATTGCCGTCGGGATCATGCTTTTTGCTTCTGATCCGATCAGCAGTTTTGTCAATGATCGCCCCACCCTGAAGATCCTGGCCCTGAGTTTCCTGCTGCTAATCGGTTTTTCACTGATTGCAGATGGGCTGGGATTACATATCCCCAAAGGCTATATCTACTTTGCCATGGGTTTTTCTGTATTCGTGGAAGTCATCAATTTGCGGGTGCGAACCAAAACCAAACCGGTGCAATTGCGAAAACCGTATACAGTCGAGAAATAAAAACCTCAAATGGAATCTTCCCGCGTAATCCTACACCTGGATCTGGATGCTTTCTTCTGCGCTGTAGAAGAGATCAAAGATCCCGGATTGCGCGGGAAGGCTTTTGCTGTCGGTGGTTCTCCGACCGGGAGAGGTGTGATCACCTCCTGTTCCTATCCGGCCCGGAAAATGGGCGTCAGATCAGCCATGCCAGCCGCCAAAGCACTTCAGCTTTGCCCGAGTCTCATTCTTGTATCCCGAAATCACCACGATTACGGCCGGTATTCTAAACTTGTGATGGAGCGCCTGGCTAACTACACCGACCAAGTCGAACAGATTTCCATCGATGAAGCCTTCCTGGACATCACGGAGCTTGGCCCCTCTCCCAGAGACATTGGAGTTGAACTGCAAAAAAAGATCCTTGATGAGCTAAGCCTGCCAAACTCGGTCGGCATTGCCAGCAACAAACTAATGGCAAAAATTGCGAATGATGTCGGTAAGAAAGCTCACTGGGGGGAAGGCCCACCAAATGCTATAACCATTGTTCCATTAGGAGAAGAGCGATCCTTTCTAGCCCCGCTCCCGGTTGACATGCTGTGGGGGGTTGGACCAAAAACCAGGGAAAGGCTTGAACGGTTCAACATACATACCATTGGGGACCTGGCTGATTATCCAGATGTAGAATTAGCCGAAAATTTTGGCAAACATGGATACGATCTTTCCCGGCGCGCAAAGGGAATAGATAAACGTGGAATTGTCACTCAACGAGGCATTAAATCAGTCAGCAATGAGCGCACATTCGGAAAAGACCTGGGACGTAAAAGTGAAATACTGACACATATCAATAAGCTGGTTGATCGGGTATCTAAACGCTTGATCAAGAAAGATCTGCGAGGAAAAACAATCCAGATCAAGCTTCGCTGGTCAGATTTCACCACCCTTACCCGACAAACAACTCTCCCTCATACGACCAATCAGTATTCGGTTATCCAGAAGGCAGCCGAGGAATTGCTCAATCAGGTCTGGCAAGAAGGCCGCAAGGTTCGCCTGGTCGGGGTCGGGGTTCATAACCTGGACACTGATGCCCACCAGCTGGGATTATGGGATACAGATTATCAAAGAACTATCAAATTACAGGAAACCTTGAAGGACATCAAGGGTAAATATGGAGATAATGTCATATCTAAGGGGGTAAAGAAGTGACTACGCCATGACGAGAAACGTTTTGATCAGCAAGACTAGATCTTGAAACCGAACTGTCCTAAATATTCGAGATCTGCCTGAGCGAACAAGCCAAAACTTTCATTTTTATAACGGCTGATAACAAAGATATTCAATATATCCCAATTTCTATTACATTAAACCTAACAAATTGAGAGTGTAGCTTATAAATTAATCATAAATATGCACCAGTCAGCAGGCAAGGGTCAACACCATAGGACAGACACTGATCAAAAATGATCAATGTTGAAGAAAAATTCCCGGTAATTATTGGGGGAAAGTCAGATCCATACCAATTAATAATTAGAAGTTATAAGGTTCACAAGCTAGGCTACTATCTAGTATAATTATCCTTCGGGTTATACTAGATTAACCTGCGATTAAACACGTTTACTATCCTATTATATGGAGCTATTTAAAATGGCTAAGAATATCAGAATGATTGACGGCAACGAGGCTGTTGCAGCAGTTGCCCATAAGATCAACGAAGTGATCGCAATCTATCCGATCACACCCTCTTCTCCGATGGGCGAACACGCGGATGCCTGGTCAGCCCAGGGGAAAAAGAATATCTGGGGCACTATCCCAGTCGTGATGGAAATGCAGGCCGAAGGCGGAGCGGCAGGAGCAGTGCATGGTGCGCTGCAGGCTGGCGCGTTAACTACCACTTTCACGGCATCCCAGGGATTGCTGCTGATGCTTCCCAACATGTACAAAATCGCCGGTGAATTAACACCGACTGTATTCCATATTGCAGCCCGTTCGATTGCAGCCCAGGCCCTCTCCATCTTTGGAGACCATTCCGATGTTATGGCCGCCCGCGCCACCGGTTTTGGAATGCTCGGTTCAGGCTCAGTTCAAGAAGCCCACGACTTTGCGGCCATTTCACAGGCAGCCAGCCTGGAATCTCGGATACCTTTTCTTCACTTCTTTGAAGGTTTCCGGATCTCTCACGAGTTGAACAAAGTTGAAATGCTCTCTGATGAAATTCTGACAGATATGCTCTCAGATGAAGCGGTAATGGCTCACCGAAGCCGAGCCCTTAATCCCGAAAAACCCGTTCTGCGAGGTACTGCCCAGAACCCGGACGTCTTTTTCCAGGCTCGTGAAACTGTTAATCCTTATTACGACAAAGCCCCTGATATAGTTCAGGCGGCCATGGACAAGTTCAAGAAACTCACCGGCCGAGAATATAATTTATTTGATTATGAAGGAGCCGAAGATGCTGAGCGAGTGATCGTGATCATCGGATCAGGCGGAGAGGTGGCTGCTGAAACTGCCAAATTCCTGAATGAAGAGGACGACCAGAAACTTGGTGTTGTCCGGATTCGTTTGTACCGCCCATTCTCTGTGAAACACTTCCTTAATGCTTTCCCCGCCTCCACAAAAGTGATCGCGGCTCTGGATCGCACCAAAGAACCCGGAGGAGCTGGAGAGCCACTTTATCAAGATGTGATTTCAGCCATTACTGAAGGCATGAATGAAGGGATCGCTCCTTTCAAGAAAGCCCCGCTAGTAATTGGTGGACGCTACGGCCTATCTTCTAAAGAATTCACTCCTGGTATGGTCAAGGGCATCTTTGATGAAATGAGCAAGAACCATCCCAAGAACCACTTTACCATCGGGATCAATGATGACGTAACAAACACCAGCCTGGACTTTGATCCCTGCTTCCTGATAGAAAGCGATGATGTCATCCGCAGTGTCTTCTTCGGATTGGGTTCAGACGGCACCGTTGGCGGTAACAAAAACTCGATCAAGATCATCGGAACACAAACCGAGAACTACGCCCAAGGTTACTTTGTATACGATTCCAAGAAAGCTGGTGCGAAGACCATCTCCCACCTTCGTTTTGGACCTGATCCTATCAAAGCCCCCTATATTATCGAAGTTGGTCAGGCTAATTTTGTGGCCTGCCACCAATTCAGCTTCCTTGAACAGATCGATATGGTGAAGTACCTCAAGCCTGGCGGAAAATTCCTACTTAATAGCATATACGGACCGGATGAGGTCTGGAAGCATCTTCCTCATGATTTCCAAGAATCCATCCTGGAAAAGGAAGCTGATTTTTATATCGTCGATGCCTACAAAATCGCAGAAGACGTTGGCCTCGGTACACGCATAAATACCGTAATGCAAACCTGTTTCTTTGCCATCAGCGGTGTTCTTCCTAAAGACCGGGCCATCAAAGAGATCAAAGTCATGATCCAGAAAAGCTACGGGAAAAAAGGCGAGAACGTAGTAAATATGAATAACTCCGCCGTGGATCAAGCACTGGAGAATATGTTCAAAGTTGAAATGCCTTCCAATGCTGACAGCACCATGAAAATGAGGCCCCCTGTTCCGGAAGATTCTCCCGATTTTGTCAAAGACGTGATCGGCACTATCCTAAAGGGCGAAGGTAATGATTTGCCCGTGAGCGCATTCTCTGAAGACGGCACCTTCCCAACTGGAACAACCCAGTACGAAAAACGAAATATCGCGTTGGAGATCCCAACCTGGAATCCAGATACCTGCATCCAATGCAACAAATGTGCTTTTGTTTGTCCACATGCGGTGATCCGCCCCAAGGTTTATGATGCGGAATTGCTGAAAGATGCCCCGGAAACTTTCAAGTCAATTGATGCAACAGGTCGAGAATTCAAAGACATGAAATACACAATCCAGGTCGCGCCAGAAGATTGCACAGGCTGCACCTTGTGTGTAGAAGCTTGTCCAAAATCCGATGGTGAAAATCCCGCCCTGCAGATGGTTGAACAGCTCCCTCTGCGCGAGACAGAATCGGAGAATTGGGACTTCTTCATGTCCATCCCAAATCCGGATCGCACAACTCTGAAACTCACCAGACCTAAAGACTCACAGTTCCTGGAGCCCTTGTTTGAGTTCTCCGGCGCCTGCGCTGGCTGCGGAGAGACTCCCTATGTGAAACTGCTCAGCCAGCTCTACGGCGACCGCAGCTTAATCGCCAATGCGACTGGTTGTTCCTCCATTTATGGCGGCAACTTGCCAACCACCCCCTGGAAAGTCAATGAGGATGGAAGAGGCCCAGCATGGAGCAACTCGCTGTTCGAGGACAACGCTGAATTTGGCCTTGGCATGCGCCTGACGGTCGACAAACAAAAGGAATACGCAATTGAACTTCTACCGCAGTTCAAGGATGTCATCGGGCAGGATCTGATTGATGAAATCCTCAATGCTGATCAGTCCACCGAAGCCGGCATAGATGAACAGCGGAAACGAGTTGATACCTTGCGAGATAAGATGAAAGGCCAGGAAGGCCGCAAAGCCAAGGATTTACTCAGCATTGCTGATAAACTGGCACGCAAGGATGTCTGGATCGTCGGTGGTGATGGTTGGGCTTACGATATCGGCTACGGCGGTCTGGACCATGTTTTGGCCTCTGGCCGAAATGTCAACGTTTTGGTTCTGGACACCCAGGTGTACTCAAACACCGGCGGCCAGGCATCCAAAGCCACACCCATGGGCGCAGTTGCCCGCTTTGCAGAAAGCGGCAAGGGTATACCCCGCAAGGACCTGGGAATGATGGCCATGAACTACGGTTATGTATACGTCGCCCAGGTGGCTATGGGCTCCAGCGACACCCAGACTTTGAAAGCTTTCCGGGAGGCGGAGGCCTATGATGGCCCGTCCCTGATCCTGGCTTACAGCCCATGTATCGAGCACGGCATTGACATGGCCAAGGGATTAGATCAGCAGGATCTGGCAGTAAAGTCTGGAATGTGGCCCCTGTTCCGCTTCAACCCCGACCGGGCCGATGAGGGCAAGAACCCGCTCCAATTGGATTCTAAGGCACCCAGTATACCGCTGACAGAGTTCGCCTACAACGAGCTGCGCTACCGCTCACTGCTGAAGAGTAATGAAGAACGGGCCAAGAAACTCATGAAATCTGCCCAGAAGCAAGTTAACAAACGCTGGTCACTTTACGAACAAATGGCCAAAATAGATTACAGCCTGGAAGAGGAAAAAGCCTAAGACGATATCCAGGCTTGAATTAAGAAATAGAAAAGCTCCCGGAGGTTAGAACCTTCCGGGAGCTTTTTTTTTCCCTGGTGGAGAAAAATATAGCAGGGATCGAAGCTCTCCAATTCTGCGGGACTGAGTCCTTTAAGAAGGACTCAGTCCCTAACCAACACCTATAAGAACAATCGAACCAGCGTGTAGCCGCCCAGGGCTGTAGAAATCCCACCTATTATATAGGTTAATTTCCCGGCGGGCAAACGACTGACAATAAAAGCTGAGATGGGGACGGATATTACAGCTCCCAGAATTAAGGATATCAATAGGGAGCTATTTAGCGTAACACCGCTATACATGTATATTCCAAAACCAACGATGCTGGTAATACCTTCTGCAAGCGATGTGATACCCACCGCTTTGCGACCCCTTACACCAGACAAGACCTGCCCGGCAGTCACCACGGGTCCGTAACCTCCACCGCTAATTCCCTTATTGAAGGCCGCCAGCCACCCCAAACCCGCGATCCTCTTCCAGGAGAAAGCATATTCCTTTTTCTTGTTCAGTAAAATCAACAATCCCATGGCTAAAACCAGTACACCAATATACACCTTGATCGCCCAGCCTGGCACGTTTACGGCGATAAAGGAAGCCAAAATAACACCCACCACACTGAATCCGGCCATCACCATTGCAATCTTCCTGTCATGGCTGCCTCGCCGGAAATCTACATTGCCAAATTCATGATGTAACACACCGGCAAGAACTCCTGTTATCGCCTCAGAACACAATACTGCAGGAACTATTTCGATGGGTTCAAATCCAAGGGCAAGCATGATCGGGGTTAACGTAGTGCCATACCCCATGCCAAGGGTAGAATCTACCAATTCACAAACAAACGCTAATAATACTATCGGAATCATTTCCAATGAAAGCATTGGCATCCTCATTCAGTTTTGATTTATTATTAAGATTGGTTTAGTCATACATTTGAATAACATTCCAGCCAGATCAGTGCAGAACCAGAACTCTCTACCTTGTTGAGGACTTGAAGGCATAATGATCAAATCTGGATCCAAAGTGGAAATCTCATCACGGATCTGATCGAACGCATCACCCTCTCTCAATTTATAGTTGGCAGATATATTATTTCGAGAGATACGATTGGATAACAACCTCATATTTCTTCCCAGAACATCACTTCCTGCCAAAAGAGCTGCCAGATCATGATGAAGGAATGAACCATAACATAGAGGGATAGGAGGCAAAACAGGTAATATAGTCACATCTATTTTGCTTGACTGCGAAAGACGGATGATCCAGGAACTTACCTTTTCGCATCCTAACCCATTATCAGGAAGGACCACCAGCAACTTCTTGATTGGTAAGGTAGGTTCTGGAGGCAGAATCAACAGATCCGGCTGCCCTGCTTCGAGATCATTTTTCTTCCAGCCTGATAGCTCCCTGCACAATCTAGAAGGATGGTCAGCTTCAATAATAAGCAAATCGGGTTCTTCCTGCATAATGGCCTTATGTAAACCAATAATTGAATCCTTGCCTTTTCCAGGACATTCATTTCTTTGCAAATTTGCCTGTAAGGTTCTGGCAATCCCCTTAGCAATATTAAATGACCGATCAGATTCTGTTGTTAGCGGCCAAAACAGGAATTTCATCTGTTTAGGTATTTCGGGCCAGACCTCATCAAGGCGATGGTCAATTTCCTCTACATCCGCCCGGATCAGGCACAGAGGGGCATTAATAACTGATTGAATTGCACAGGAAGCTGCCTGATCCTCGGGCTTTGCCATAGCAACTGTGACTTTATTACCATCCGTAGCAACCGGAAGGGCATGGTAACGGTAGGCGATCTCTGGCGGCAACAATTCAATAACCGCCCTGTCCAAGCATAAACAATCAAGTTCTATATACGGAAAAGTGGTCATAAGCTCAATGGAGTAGTTAATAACTCACAGTAATTAATATCGCTACCAGCCCTCGACTGGCAGCAAAACTCTTTCATACCAGGAAAGCAATACGATTTATGGACTAACTCACTTAACTGTAACAAATTAGGATGATAAAGCCCGTTATGTCAGCATGATAAATCTGTGACATGTATTTCCCCCTGCGCTGCTTAGTATTGAATTAATCCTTCTCGATAAAACCATACCCCAGGCCGGGGACAGTTTGGATGTAAATAGGGGCGGCCGGGTCTGGCTCAATTTTCACCCGCAATCGATGCACTAGCTGGCGCAGCATATCACGATCTGCAGCAGATGGACCCCAGACATGATCAATGATCATATCGGTTGTTAATACCTGACCAGCATTGACCATCAAGTAATCCAGCAGCTGATTTTCTAGATGGGTAAGTGAAACTGGTTCCGGCTGTGATTCGATTTTCACCTCGCGCTTGCCAGGTATGAGGGTTATGCTTCCAACGACCATTTCTACTTTTACCGGTTTCCCCTTAGAACGTCTTAAAATTGCCTTCACGCGGGCAACTAGCTGGCCCGGGTTGAATGGTTTAACCATATAATCATCCACCCCAATTTCAAATCCATTTAAAATATCCTCTTCCTCACCCCTCACTGTTAACATCAGAATTGGCGTATCCCCTTGTGCCCGGATGCGTCGGCACACATCAAAACCGCCCATTTTCGGCATATTCACATCCAAGACCAATAGATCAGGTTCTTCATTCTCCCAGCGCTCCAGAGCAGCAATCCCATCATAAGCCTGGATGACTTCAAAACCTTCTTTATGAAGCATAAAAGTTATCACATCTGCCAAAACCCGATCATCATCAACTACCAAGATTTTCATTTTTCCTCGCTTATAACAGGAAGAGTGAACCAAAATTGTGATCCACCACCGGGTCTATCATCCACACCAACTTCACCACCGTGAGCCTCTACGATAGCTTTAACAACAGAAAGCCCCAAACCCGCTCCTGCTTGTGAAATCGCAGCCTCTTCACTTGGAAAAACAAATCGGCCAAACAAGTTATCTCGCTGATTAAAGGGAATACCTGGACCTCGATCTTCTACAACCAGGCGAGTAGTTTCTTCTGTGACACTGACAGCAAGACAAATCTCTTCCCCGGGAGGGCCATATTTATTAGCATTAGAGATCAGGTTTACCAACACCTGAACGATTCGCCTTTTATCCGCCAATACCAGAGGCAGATCCAAAGGCAGATCAACAGACAGGCGTTGATCATATTTGAATAACAAAGGCTTCATAGTTTGAACAGCCTCTGCGACAATTGGAGAAAGTTCCGTTTCCCGGGGTGATATGCGGAAACGACGGGCTTCGATATTTGCACCTTCGAGTAAATTATCGAAAAGCGTATGAAGCCTGAAAATGCCCAGATGAAGAGAGATATAGAGTTCGTTTTTCTCCGCTTGTTCTAAACCTCCTTCTGGATCCAAAAGCATTTCGATTGATGCTTCCAGGGCAGTCAACGGTGTTCTCAATTCATGAGATACATTAGCCAGAAAATGGCCTAATAGCCGGTGGACAGCTTCTTCTTCGCTGATATCTCTGATCACCAAGGCAATTTCTTCATTTTCCATCACACCGGAACGGGTTAATCCTGCACTGGAAATGGCCAAAGATGTAATTAATCTATTAGCCAATACCACGTCAACCTTTTGATTTCCCTCTTTGGAGGAGGTTAAAAGCAGGGAATAAAATGTTCCAGAGGAATCCGCTAGAGGAAAGACATTATTGATATGATCGCCGCGAACCTCACTGCTCAGCATCCCGGTGAGGCGTTCTGCCCCTCGGCTAAAGAAAGTTATTCTTCCATCTCTATCCAGCGTGATAATGCCCTCTACAATGGAGGCTAATAAATTATCGCTCCAATCCCGTTCATTTTTAAGGGATTTAAGCATGCCTTGCAGATCTCCTCTAGCGTTTTCCAGCGCACTGGCAACCCTGGTTATTTCAATTAACTTCGAATCTGTTATCACTGGTGTTTCCAGATCTCCCTGGCTAAACGATTCAGCTGTTTTCGATAGTTTCACCAGGGGATGGCTTATCCTTCGGGATAAGATCACGCCCAGCATGGTAACACTCACTGATATCCCGCTTATTGCAGCAATCATCCATAAAATTAGTCGATTCTCAGTGATTGAAATTTCCGAGATATCCATCGCAACAGCCACAAAAAATCCATTTTCATCCAGTTGGCTGATAGTGACATAGTGAGCCGCATCACCGGCAGAACAGGATAAATGGGGAAGTTGATCCGAATTCTCCTGGATGCATTCCTGCAAATTACTGATCTGTTCTGCATCGGGGTTAAAACTCGAACTTAATAATTCGTCCTGGTAGAACAATGTTTGATCCTGGCCAATCTGATCCCGGATATCGATAGAAAAATCATCATCCAGCTTAACCCCAACTACTACTTCACCAGAATATGGATCATCCAGGGGAGCTCGGGCAACCATCCAAGCTTCGTTTTCGTCCATATAAAACTTACTAATCGGTGGAACCTCGCAGATCGAAATCTCTTTTTGTGTTCCACCAACTAGTTTCTTGAATTGGCAAATGTTGATCAGATCCAAATTGGTACCAGTCTGTAAAGTTAATAAATATTCTTCCAGAGGTTGAAGCTCATTTTGTTCCATGAGCGAATATAACGTAGGCCGCTGTGCCGTTAGATTGGCTGCATTCTCTAATTCAAAAGCCTTTTTTTCATAAAGGGAGATTGCGGTACGTTGAGCCTGTTCAACCTGGGCCCAGGCTTGTTGATCCAATTGGTTTTGCAAAAGCCAGATTGCAGGCAGTCCAATCAGGGTCGCTGTAAGCAATACCACAATCAGGAAGCTGATAATAAGTCGAATGGGCAATCTGTTGATAATTTTTGAATATATCATCGCGCCCTTATTGTACTCCCGATAGCCACCCCCTTTGTATCTAAATGGGGGTTTATAACATAACAAAAAAAGGACAATATCCCTTAAACCAAAAAAGGGATTGGGACCTTAGAAAGGACTCAATCCCTTTTCTCGGTTAAAAGAAAATGTTCTTGGCAATGACCAACTCTCCCAGAGGGCCTCCCCTCAAG